>JANJTH010000135.1 GCA_024711205.1 Planctomycetota bacterium
TGACCCGTGCCCTGCTGCCCCGTGCCCTGCTGACCCGTGCCCTGCTGACCCGTGCCCTGCTGCCCCGTGCCCTGCTGTCCCGTGCCCTGCTGACCCGTGCCCTGCTGACCCGTGCCCTGCTGACCCGTGCCCTGCTGACCCGTGCCCTGCTGACCCGTGCCCTGCTGACCCGTGCCCTGCTGACCCGTGCCGCCGGTGGCGACCTGGCCGCCGTTCCCGCCGGGGACCGGCTGGAGGCGATCGACGTACCACTTCACGCCGACGGCGCCGCCCACGGCGAGGACGAGGAAGCCGACGCAGCCCAGGGCCACGAGCTTGCCGCTCCCGCCGCCCGCGACGGCCGTGAGCGTGCGCTCGGCCGCGTCGCGCACCGACCGCACGAGCGTCCCGCCGCCCTTGGCCGCCTCGCGCGCGAGCTTCAGCTCGGTCGACAGCGCCTCCATGTCGGGGTAGCGGTCCGCGGGGTCCGCCTCGAGGCACTTCGCGACCACCTCGTCGAGCTTCTTCGGCAGGTTCGGGTTGAGCTGGCTCGGCATCTTGAACCGCCCGAGCGGGAGCTTCCCCGTGAACATCTCGTAGATCATGACCCCGAGCGCGTAGATGTCCGCCCGGTGATCGACCGCCTTGGCGTCGGTCTTCTGCTCCGGCGCCATGTAGTTCATGGTGCCCATGCCCACGTTGTTCGCCGTGAGCGTGATCATCTCGAGCTCTTTGTTCGTGACCCGCGCGATCCCGAAGTCCGCGACCTTCGCCAGTCCGGTCGCCTGCTCGTAGAGCACGTTCGCGGGCTTCACGTCGCGGTGCACGACGCCCTTCTTGTGCGCGTAGCCCAGCCCGTCGCAGATCTGCAGCGCGATGTCGAACAGGAGGTCCATGCTCAGCTCGGACTGCTTGAGCAGGTCCTTGAGCGACGGGCCCTCGACGAACTCCATCGCGAAGTAGTAGAGGCCGCGGTCCTCGCCCTTGTCGATGATCTGGACGATGTTCGTATGGTTCAGGGCGACCATGGCCTCCGCCTCGCGGTGGAAGCGGCTCACCATCTCGCGGTCGCCGGCGAGCTCGATCGGCAGCGTCTTGATCGCCACCCAGCGGTCGAGGGACGGCTGGTACCCCTTGTAGACGACGGCCATGCCGCCGCGCCCGAGCTCGTCCTTGATCTGGAACTGCCCGAGCTGCTGATCGACGAGCGAACGCGGCGGCGGCGGCGGCGCCATGCTCACTCCCTCTCAAGATCGCGGGGCGGCGCCCGCCAGGGCGTCACCCCGCGATCCTGCAGGACCGAGGCTCGCCGGGACGCGAGCACGCGCGGCCAGTACTCTCGCCCGGGAATCACCCCCTCGAAGTGACCTTGGCGCGTCCATGCTTCGCGACCCCCCTCGCCCATCTGAGTTCGAGGGGGAGGCCCTCCGGGCCTCCCCCTCGAACTCAGTCGGTCAGCTCGACGATCCGCTGCAGCGCGCGGTCCCACACCCACACCCGCCCGAAGTCGTCGACGCCGACGTCCTGCGGGCTCTTCATGCGCTCGTCCGCCGGGAGCGCGCTCGCGACCTGCCCGTCGGGGCCGATGACCACGACCCGCTGCGCCCCGACGTCGACGACGACGACGTGGCCGGTCGGGAGCGGCTCCATGTCCGCCACGTCGTCGAAGGCCTCGCCCAGCGGCTCGACCGTCCACTGCGGCCACTGCCCGCGGAGGACCTGCTCCCGGTCGTCGTCCGACGACCAGAACCACGGCTTGCTCGAGCCCGCCCCGTCGAGGCGCCCCTCGACCCCGGTCACGCAGCCGGCCCGCGGCGTCTGGTCGTCGACGAGCGCGCCCCACGTGCGGACGCTCGCGCCCGTGCGCGGGTCGACCAGGTTGAAGTTGTGCTCCGCGCGCTGCTGCACCACGACGAGGTAGGCGCGGTCGTTCGTGGTCGACAGGTCCACGACGTGCCCGAGCTCGTTCTGCCCCTCGCCGGGCTGCCCGACCTCCTCGAGGAAGGCCCCGCCCGGGCTGAACTTGACCAGGCGGCGCCGCGAGGCGTCGAGCACGAACACGTCGCCCGACCGCGACGCCGCCACGTCGATCGGCTGGGTCAGCTCGCCGGGCTTGTCCCCGCGCCGCCCGAACCGGGCCGTGATCCACCCCTGCGGGTCGAAGCGCACGACCTTGTAGCCGCCGCGGTCGAGCGCGACGACGCCGCCGTCGGGCAGGCCCGCGACCTTGAGCGGGCCCGACAGCTCCTCGCCCCCGGTCCGGCCGAGGAACGTCGTCGACTCGTCGAGGCGGACGACCGAGTCGCCCTCACGATCGATCACCCACAGCACGCGCGTCGGGTCCATGCGGAGCCGCACGGGCCGCGAGAGCGCCTCGAGCGAGCCCGGCTCGCCCGCGAAGCGCCCCAGGAGCTGCCCCGCCGCCGAGAACCGCTTGACCGCGCCGGCCGCGCGCTCGAGCACGTAGACGTCGCTCGTGTAGGGGTCCACCGCGATCCCCACGAGCTCCTCCTCGGGGCCGCCCGCGGAGAACTCGGCCTGGGCGCGCCAGCCGCGGTAGACGACCACGCTCTTGCGCCCGTCGTCGAGGACGTAGACGGCGCCGTCGGGCCCGACGGCCAGCGCGCGCGGTCGGTCGAGCTCGAGCTCCTTCGTGCCCGGGCGCCCGAAGCTGACCAGGAACGCGCCTTGCGGCCCGAACACCTGCACGGCGCGCTGCCCCGCGTCGAGCACGTAGACCTCGCCCTCCGCGGAGAGCGCCAGGTCGACGGGCTCGACGAACCGCGCGTTGCCGGCCCCGCCCTTCGGCTCGCCGAAGACGGTCGGCGCCCGCTTGACGACCTGCGCCCACTCGCCGCCGAACCCGAACCGCAGCACGGTCCGGGACCGGCCGTCGAGCGCGTAGAGCGCGCCGGGCGCGGACGGGGTCGGGTTCGAGACGGCCACCGCCAGGAAGTCGTAGTCCTCGAGCGGGACGCGCGCCTGCCAGCCCGGCGCGAGCTCGGGGGCCTCGACGGCGAGCGTCGGGTCCCCGCTCGAGAACACCCCGCCCCGGCCCAGGTCGAGCACGAACCGCCGGCTCGGCCGCGTCCGCAGCCAGTCGAAGGCGACGTCACGCGTCCGCGCGTAGCGCGGGGCCGCCCCGAACGCGCGGGTCGTCGTCCGCAGCGGCCCGAGCGGGCGCGCGCCCGCGAGCCCCGCGCCCTCGACGTTGAAGGCCGCGCGCGTCACGTTCCCCGACGTGTCCCGGGCCTCGACCGACACGCGGTAGGTGCCGGCCTCGGGCGGGGCGAGCCACCCGTTCTGGGGCAGGAGCGTGCGCGCGTGCTCGAGCGCGCCGCCCGTCACCGACCACGTGTAGACCACCCCGTCGTCGGGCTCGTTGCTGACCTCGAGCCGCAGCTCGACCCGGGCGCGCCACGGCGCGGCGGCCGGCTGCGGCGTGCGCAGGAACTCGACCGGGCGGTTGGGCGCGACGGCGACCGGGTTGAGGAGCGCCCGCAGCCCGCGCTCGAGCACCTCGGGCTTGGCGTCGCCGTCGCCGCCCAGGTCCGGCTTGCGGATCACCGAGGCCCGCGCGGTCGACGGCTCGGCGTCGAACACGAGCACCTGCCCGACCCGCCGCTGCGAGCGCACGAGCGGCACCTCGCCCCGCGTGAGCGGCAGGACGTAGACGCGCGCGTCCCGGTACACGTCGAAGACCTGCCCCGCGCGGACCCCGTGGTCCCGGCCGCGGTTCAGCTTGACCGTCTCCCCCTCGACCTCGAGGAGCAGGGCCTCGACCGGCGCCTGCGCCAGGGCCGCGGGGGCCAGCGCGAGCGCGGCGCACGTGGCCGCGAGGGCGGTCGACCTAACGCTTCGCACGAACGTCTCCCTCGACGCGGAGCTCGACGAACAGCCAGCCGCCGACCGAGGTCCGGCGCAGGCTGAGGCGGTGGCGGGCCACGAGCTCCGTCGGTGGCTCCCCGAGCATCTCGATCCGGAACCTCCAGGTCGCCGTGACCTGCGCGAAGTCCCCGTTGATCTCCGTGTGCAGCTCTTCGTGCTTGCTCTCGACGACCCGCGCGCCCAGCTCGGCCAGGTCGACGAGCGCGCGCCGCTCGAGCGCGTAGGCCGGCGACGCGGGGTCGAGCCGCCGCAGGAGGTCGTCGGGCGGCCCGCCGGCCGTGAGCGCGGCGTCGAGGTCGCGGACGGCGAGCTCGACGGCCGCCTTGGCGAGCTCGGTCTCGGCCCGCGCGCGCACGCGCTGCGCCTTCTCCTCGTCGGGGCGGTCCTTGAGGATCTGGTTCGCCTTGACCCGCGCCTCCGCCCACGAGCCCTCGGCCGCCAGGCGCTCGAGCGCCGCGAGCTCCACGCCGAGCGCCTGCTGCGCCGTCAGGCGCCCCTCGAGCGCCTCGAGCCGCCGCTCGACCTCGCGGTCGCCCTTGCCGAACCGGTCGCGGTAGGCGCGCAGGCGGCCGATCGCCGCGGCGAGCTCGGCCTCGCCGCGCGGCTCCACGAGCGCCTGCGCCCGCAGCCCGCGCGCCTCCTCGACCCGCTCCTGGAGCGCCGTCATGCGCGGGTGCTCCGGGTCGGCCCGCTCGAGCTCCGCGAGCCGCTGCCCCGCCTCGTCGAGCGCGCCGCCCTGGATCGCCTGCTCCACGGAGGCCACGATCGTGTCGCCGCGCGCGATCGCCGTCGTGCACTGGGCGAGCAGCGCCTTCCAGGCGTCCGTCTGCTGCGCCTCGCCGAGCGACGAGAGCACCTGCTGCGCGGAGCGCCAGCGCCGCTCCGCGACGTGCTGGCGGGCGACCTCGAACCGCTCCCCGAGCCGCGCGGCCGACTGCTCGACCTCGCGAACGCGGGCCTTCGCGCGCTCGAGCAGCTCGGCCACCGTCGGGTCCTCGGGCGCCGGGCGGAACCCGGCGTCGACGCGGGCGGCCGCCTCGAGCTCGCGGGTCGCCTCGGCCAGGTCGTCCTGCTCGAGCCGGCTCTTGCCCTGCCGGTAGGCCTGCACGAGCTCGGCGCTCGGCTGCCACGCGTGCGACACGCGGAGCGCGTCCCCGCCCTGCGCGTCGACGAGCACCCCGCGCCCGTCCTCCGCCCGCGCGAGGCGGACCGGGAGCGAGATCGGCTCGTAGCCCGGGCGCGTGAGCTCGAGCCGGTAGTCGCCCACCGGGTAGAGGCCCTCGGCGCCGGGCTCGAGCTGGTGGCGGACCCGGAGCGTGCTCACGAGCGTGGCCGTCGTGCGCGGCGGGAGCGGGCTGGGCGCGGGCAGGACGAACGGCACCTCGACGGCGGGGTCGCGCGGCGACGGCCGCTCGACCACGCCCGGGCCAGGCCCGCCCTGCGTCCCGGCGCCCGTGGTCGTGGGCGCGATCCCGAGCGCCGCGAGCCACTCCGGCCGATACTTCGCCGCCCAGGCCCCGCCGAGGGCCAGGGCGACGAGCCCCAGCACCAGGAGGAGCGGCGCCGCGCTCCGCTTCTGCGGCGGCGGGGCGCGCCGCCGCTCGGCGGGGGCGCGCCGGGCGGCGCCGGCGTCCTCGTCGGTCTCGGGCGACGGGCCGGGCTCGGCCCCGCCGTCGCGCGCGATCCCCTCGGTCACCGCGTGGCGCACGTCGGGCGCCGCCGGCGGCTGCGCGCCGCTCCGGCGGACCGCGCCGCCCGAGAGGAACCCGCCCGACTTGCCGACCCGCGCCTGGTCGAGGTAGCCCGACCCGGGCCGCCGCTCGCCGCCCTGCACGTAGTGGTCGTAGTGCTCGAGGAACTCGGAGACGTCCGCGATCAGCTCCTGGGCCGACTTGTAGCGGTCGTCGGGGTCCTTCTGGAGCAGCTTGAGCGTGACCTCGACGAGGAACGGCGGGATGTCCGCGTTCAGGTCGAGCGGCGGCGGGGGCGGCTCGTAGACGTGCTTGAAGATCAGGCCCGCCGGCGTGTCGGCCCGGAACGGGAGCTGCCCGGTCAGGAGCTCGTAGAGGACCACGCCGAGCGAGTAGAGGTCCGAGCGCCCGTCGAGCGGGTCGCCGCGCCCCTGCTCGGGCGACAGGTAGTTCGGCGTGCCCATGATCAGGCCCGCGCTCGTGAGGCTCTTGTTCCCGCCGGTCGTCGCCTTGGCGAGCCCGAAGTCCATGACCTTCACGACGCCCTGGCGGTCGATCATGATGTTCGACGGCTTGATGTCGCGGTGGATCAGCCCCTTCTGGTGCGCGGCGGCGAGCGCGCTCCCGACGCCCAGGAGGATCCCGCCGATCTCGTCCCAGCCGAGCCCGCGCGAGCGGCGCATGCGCTCCTGCAGGTCCTCGCCCTCGACGTACTCCATGGCGAAGTAGGGCGTGCCCTCGGCCACGCCGAACGAGTAGATCTGGAGCACGTTGGGGTGGACGAGCGACGCGGCGGCCTTCGCCTCGCGCTGGAACCGCTCGATGAAGTTCTCCTGGTTGGCGAGGCTCCGCGGGAGGACCTTGACCGCGACCGGGCGGTCGAGCGAGACCTGGCGCGCGAGCCACACCTCGCCCATGCCGCCCTGGCCGACCTTGCGCTCGAGCTCGAAGTCGCCGAGCAGCTTGCGCGGGCCGGTCGTCCCGGGCTCGACGAGGGTGGCCTCCTCGAACGTCGTCGTCTCCTCGCCCGACGCGTCCTTGCCGACCCAGCGCTGGCCCGTGGCCTTGGGCTTGTCGACCCACTCGGCCGTCACGACCTCGGCCTCGACCCACCCGGTCTGGCCCGAGGCGTCGTCCTGGACCCAGCTCGGGCTCATGGGGCCCGAGCCGAGCGCGCCCGCCGACGCGCCGCCGATCGTCTCCTCGGCTCCGTTCGCGCCAGCGTTCGGGCCGGACTTCGGGCCGAGCATGGGGAGCTGCCCGTGGGGCGGGGTGGCGCTCCGGATCCGGGCGCCCTCCTCGTCCTCGCCGGGCTTGCGTCGCTTCCCGTTCATCCCACTCCCGTCCCGGCAAGGTCCCCGCAGGGCCCTTGAGTTTACGCCACGCCGGGGCGCCGAGGTAGGGCGTCCGCCGGGGGGCGCGTCGGCCGGCGGGGTGCGCCCTGCCTGGCCTGGGCCGCGAAGGGCGCGCCCGCGCGCCGCCGCTCAGCGCCAGGACTGGAGCAGGTGCGCGTAGTTGGCCCGCTCGTAGGCCCTGGGGTCGGGGCAGCGGGTCAGGTCCATGCTGCCCTGGAGCTGGCGGAGGCTCTCGTACTCGCGCTCCTCGAGCCAGGCCGCGAGCCCGCGCACGGCCTCGCGCAGGCGCTCGGGGCCGTGGCGCAGGAGCGCCGAGACCATCTGCACGGCGTGCGCGCCCGTCATGACGGCCTTCACCGCGTCGAGCGGCCCGTGGACGCCGCCCGAGCAGCCGAGCGACAGCCCCGGGAGCCGCCCGGAGAGGATCGCGAGCCAGCGCAGGCGCAGGTTCAGCTCGGAGGGGTCGGAGAGGCGCAGCGCCCGTCCGACCTCGAGCGCGTCCGGGTCCACCTCGGGCTGGTAGAAGCGGTTGAAGAGCACCACGCCCGCGGCGCCGCCCGCCTGGAGCCGGCGCACGAAGTGGGGCAGCGCCGAGTAGAAGGGCGAGAGCTTGACGGCGATCGGCAGGCGCGTCGCCGCCCGCACGGCCGCGAGCACGTCGAGCGTGCGCCGCTCGACGGCCTCGCCCGGCTCGTCGAGGTCGGTCGCCAGGAAGTAGGTGTTCAGCTCGAGCGCGTCGGCGCCTGCCTCCTCGATCCAGCGCGCGTGGTCGACCCAGCCCCCCGGCGTGACCCCGTTGAGCGACGCGATCACGGGGACCGCCACGGCCTCCTTCGTGCGGCGCACGAGCTCGAGGTAGCCGTCGGGCCCCATGGGGAAGGAGAGCGGGTGCGGCATGTAGCTGAGCGCCTCGGGGAAGGCGTCGGCCGTGCGCTCCCAGCGCGCGAGCGCGCCCAGCTCCTCGGCCACGACCTGCTCCTCGAACAGCGAGTGGAGCACGATCGCCGCGGCGCCCGCGTCCTCGAGCCGCCGGGTCTGGTCGAGGTCGTCGACGAGCGGCGAGGCGCCGGGCATGAGCGGGTGCGCGAGCTCGAGCCCGAGGTAGGTCGTCCGCAGGTCCATGGTCAGCCCCCCTCCGCCGCGGCCGGGCCCGCGGGCGCGCCGCCGTCGCCGCGCGGCACGGTCAGGCCGGCGAGCTGCTCGTAGATCCCCCAGCGCCGCGCGGCGTCGGCCTGCGCGAGCGCCGCGAGGCGCTCGAACCGGCGCGGGTCGGCCTTCTCGGGGAGCGCGAAGCGCGCCTCGGCGCTCCGGAGCCCCGAGAGCGGCGCCTTCGGCGACCCGCCGTCGAGCACGAGCGGCGGGAGGCCCTGCTCGACGCGCCGCGGGTCGAACCGGTAGAGCGGCCAGGCGCCCGTGTCGACGGCGAGCTTCTGGTGGTCCGCCTGGTAGGCCAGGTCGTAGCCGTGGGCGATGCACGGCGAGTAGGCGAGCACGAGCGACGGCCCGGGGTGGCGCTCGGCCTCCTGGAGCGCCTTGACCGTCTGGGCGTCCTTCGCGCCGATCGCGACGCGCGCCACGTAGACGTGGCCGTAGGACATGGCGATCAGGCCGAGGTCCTTCTTCGCCATGGCCTTGCCGGCCGACGCGAACTTCGCCGTCGCGCCGCGCGGCGTCGCCTTCGACTGCTGCCCGCCCGTGTTGCTGTAGACCTCGGTGTCGAGCACGAGCACGTTGACCTTGCGGTCCTGCGCGAGCACGTGGTCGAGCCCGCCGAAGCCGATGTCGTAGGCCCACCCGTCGCCGCCCACGATCCACAGGCTGCGCGGCACGAGCGCGCCGGCGACCGCGCGCAGGCGCGCGACGTCCCTGCCCGGGCCGCCCCGGCGCCCGTCGGGCTCGCCGCCCGGGCCCCCGGGCGCGCGGGCGAGCGCCTCGAGCGCCGCGTCGAGCGCGGCCTCCAGGGCGGAGACGGTCGCGCGCCGCGCCGCGAGCCAGGCCGGGTCGGCCGTGTCCTCCGGGTCGGGCGCGAGGAGCGCGTCGACGAGGGCGGCGGGGAGCTGCGCGCGGAGGCGCGCGACGAGCTCGCGCGCCTCCGCGACGCGGGCGTCGACCCCGAGGCGCAGGCCGAGCCCGAACTCGGCGTTGTCCTCGAACAGCGAGTTCGACCAGGCCGGCCCGCGCCCCGCGGCGTCGGTCGCCCAGGGCGTCGTGGGCAGGTTGCCGCCGAAGATCGACGAGCAGCCGGTCGCGTTCGCCACGAGGAGTCGGTCGCCCACGAGCTGCGACAGCAGCTTCAGGTAGGGCGTCTCGCCGCAGCCGGCGCAGGCGCCCGAGAACTCGAACAGGGGCAGGAGGAGCTGGCTCCCCTTCACGTCGAGCTTGACCGCGCGCCGGTCGGCCTCGGGCAGGTCGACGAACGCGGCCCAGGCCGCGCGGTCGGCCTCCAGGCGCGGCAGGCGCGGGACCATCTCGAGCGCCTTGCGGCGCGGCGCCGCCTTGTCCTTGGCCGGGCACACCTGCACGCACAGCCCGCAGCCCGTGCAGTCGTCGGGCGCGACGGCGAGCGCGTAGGCCGCGCCCGCGTGCCCGGGGCCCTTCCAGGGGATCGTCGTGACCCCGCCGGCAGGCCCCGCGCCGCCGCCGCCGGCCGCCGCCCCCGGCGCGACGAGCTTGGCGCGGATCGCCGCGTGCGGGCACATGAGCGCGCACTTGTTGCACTCGATGCACAGGTCCTCGTGCCAGCGCGGGACCTCCTGCGCGACGCCGCGCCGCTCCCAGCGGCTCGTCGCGGTCGGCCAGGTCCCGTCGGGGGGGAACGCGCTCACCGGCAGGGCGTCGCCGTGGCCGGCGATCAGGGCCGCCGTCACGCGCCGCACGAAGTCGGGGGCCTCGGCCGGGACGGGCGGCGGGCGGCGCCGCGTCGCCGTGACGAGCCCGCCCACGGGCACCGGCCGGAGCCGCGCGAGCGCGAGGTCGATCGCGGCGAGGTTGCGCTGGACCGTCGCGCGGCCCTTGCGCCCGTAAGCGCCCTCGATCGAGGCCCGCAGCGCGTCGAGCGCCTCCTCGCGGGGCAGGAGCGCGTCCGGCCCCGCGCAGGTGAGCGCGAGGTACCCCGCCTGCATGACGGCCCCGATCCGCCCGGGCAGCCCGGCCTCGCGGGCGACCGCGTGCGCGTCGACGCACCACAGCGCGAGCCCGCGCTCGAGGACCTGCGCCTGCGCCTCCTGCGGGAGGTGGTCCCACACGGCGTCCGGCGCGTGGGGCGCGTTCACGAGGACGGTCGCGCCGGGGGCCGCCAGCGCGAGCGGGTCGAGCCGGTCGAGCAGGCTCCACTGGTGGACGCCGACGTAGCCGGCCTCCCGGATCAGGTAGGCCGAGCGGATCGGGCGCGGCGCGAGCCGCAGGTGCGAGACCGTGACCGCGCCCGACTTCTTCGAGTCGTAGACCGAGTAGGCCTGCCCGTGGACGCCCGCGCGCGCGGCGAGCAGCTCGAGCACCTGCTTGCTGCTCCCGACCGTGCCGTCCGAGCCGAGCCCGAAGAACACGGCGCGCCGCACGTCCGCGGGCTCGGGCGCGGGCGCGGCCGCCGGCAGCGCCGCCCCCGGGAGCGACGTCCCGCCCACGTCGTCGGTGATCCCGAGCGTGAACCCGTCGGGCGGGGTCGGCCCCGCGAGCGCCGCGAGCGCGGCCTCGAGCATCTCGGGCGTCAGCTCCTTCGAGCCGAGCCCGTAGCGGCCCCCGGTCACCAGCACGTCGCGGCGCGCGCGGCGCAGGGTCGCCGCGACGTCGAGGTAGAGCGGCTCGCCCGGCGCGCCCGGCTCCTTCGTGCGGTCGAGCACGGCCAGCCGGCGCACGCTCGCGGGCAGCGCCGCGAGCAGGTCCTCCTGGGGGAGCGGCCGGAACAGCCGGACGACGAGCGCGCCCACGCGCTCGCCCGCGGCCGCGAGGCGCTCGACCGTCTCGCGCGCCGTCTCGGCCGCCGAGCCCATGAGCACGAGCCCGCGCTCGGCCTCGGGGTGCCCGACCCACTCGACGAGGTCCCAGCGCCGTCCCGTGCGCGCGGCGAGCCGCCCGAGCAGGTCGCGCAGGAGCCCCGGGAGCGCCGCGTAGTAGGGGCCCGCCGCCTCGCGGGCCTGGAAGAACACGTCGGGGTTCTGCGCGGTCCCGCGCAGGACGGGGCGGTCCGGGTCGAGCGCGCGCGCGCGGTGGGCGAGGATCGCGTCCTCGTCGACGAGCGCGCGCAGGTCGTCGTCGTCGAGCGGGGCGATCGTCGCGAGCTCGTGCGAGGTCCGGAACCCGTCCATGACGTGGAGGAACGGCACGCGCCCGCGCAGCGTCGCCGCGTGGGCGACCGCGGCCAGGTCGTGCGCCTCCTGGACCGAGCCGGCGAACAGGACCGCGAAGCCGGTCCCGCGGCAGGCCATGACGTCCGAGTGGTCGCAGAAGATCGAGAGCGCGTGCGTCGCGAGCGTGCGCGCGGCGACGTGGAGCACGAACGGCGTCAGCTCGCCCGCGATCTTGTACATGTTCGGCAGCATGAGCAGGAGGCCCTGCGAGGCCGTGAACGAGGTCGAGAGCGCGCCCGCCTGGAGCGCCCCGTGGACGGCGCCCGCGGCCCCGCCCTCCGACTGCATCTCGACGACCTGCGGGACCTGCCCCCACAGGTTCGGGCGGCCCTGCGCCGACCAGGCGTCCGCGTGCTCGCCCATGGGCGAGGCCGGCGTGATCGGGTAGATCGCGACGACCTCGCTCAGGCGGTGCGCGACGCGCGCGACCGCCTCGTTCCCGTCGAGGGCCTCGAGGTGGGTGGGCATGGGGCCTCCGGCGGAGGGGAGAGCGAGGGGCGTGCCGAACGGGGGCAGGGCGGAAGGCGAGGGAGGGCGTCACGGGGGCGTGACGGAGGGCGGGGGGAGGGAGGGAGGAGAAGAGGGGGGAGGGAAGAAGGGAAGAGAAGAGGGAGGGCAAGGGCAAGGGCAAGGGCAAGGGAAGAAGGGCGAGGGGCCAGGGGCGGGGAGTGGGCTCAGACCTTCTTGAGCAGCGCCAGCACGATCTCCAGCACGATCAGGAGCACGATCGCCGTCTCGAGCAGCGTGTTGCGCCGCGCCTCGAGCTGCGCGCGCAGCGCCTCGTAGACGCGCGCGATCAGGCCGTGCTTGCGGGTCACGGCCTGCTGCCAGTCGGCGACGCGCAGGCGCTCGAGCGCGCCCCGGTAGACGCGCGCGAGCCAGGCGTCACCCACGACCTCGACGGACGCCTCGACGCGCTCGGCCATTTCGGTCAGGCCGAGCCAGCGCCGGTGCACGCGGCGCGTGAGCCGCGCGTAGGGGCTCCAGAGGAGCAGGCGCACGGGGGAGCGGGCGGCGCGCTCGACCTCGTCGTAGATCCGGGTCAGCTCCGCGTCGAGGACGCGGTCGTAGAAGCGCATGGCCTGCCGCTGCACGCACGCGAGCTCGAGCACCTGCGCGACGTCGTGGCCGCCGCCCGCGGGGTCGAGCACGAGCGCCGCGTCCCAGCCGATCGCCACCAGGTCGTCGTCGAGGTAGGCGTGGACGTGGCGGCGGAGCTCCGCGCGCTCGCTCGCTGCGAGCGGGCGCGCGCAGCGCTCGCCCGCGAGCAGCCACGCGAGGTCCTCGCTCGCGAGGACCTCGACGCCGGGGGGATGGCCCGCGAACGCGTCGACGAGCACGAGCGCGTAGCCCTCCACGTCGTCGGGCGCCCCCGGCGCGCCCCCGGCGTCGGCGTGGCGGGAGACCGCGTCGCCCAGGCGCGCGAGCAGCGCCCGCGTCTCGTCGCGGGCGAGCCGCTCGAGCGCCGGCGCGCGCGAGAGGCGGGCCGCGAGGGCGGCGACCTCGGCGAGCGGCGTCCCCGGGGCCAGCGGCACGTCGAACCGGAGGGCCAGGTTGCCGTGGTCGAACACGCGGGCGGACGCAGTGACCGTCAGCGGCGCGACCGCGCCGTCACCGCCGCCCCCGGGGCCGGCCTCGAGCGCCACCGTCCGAGCGCCGAGGGCGACGTCGAGCGGCGGGTGCTTGAACACGAACACGCCGGGCGGACGCTGAGGCCCCGGGCCGCGGGCGGCCTCGCCCGCGAGGCCGCCCGTGCAGGCGGCGTGGGCGCGGTCGAGGTCGACCTCCTCGCCCACGTCGACGAGCCGCAGGCAGCGCAGCCGGCCGCGCTCGACGAGGAGCGGGCCGGCGGCCTCACCTGGCGCCGCGCCCGCGCCCGACGCCGCGCCGGAGGCCGCGTCCACTAGGGCCCCGGCCGGACGCCATGCGCGACGCGGGACGCCGCGCGGCGGGTCAAGCGGTCGCGCGCGCCTTGCGGACGAAGTCGAGCACGCAGCCGACCGTGCGCATCTTCGCCGCGTCGAGCTCGCTGATCTCGACGTCGAGCTCGTCCTCGAGCGTCGCGAGCAGCTCGAGCGCCTCGGCCGAGCCGATCTCGAGGTCGCTCGCGAGGTCGAGCTCGGGGCGCAGCTCCTCGGGCGCGCGCTTCGCCACGCGGGCGATCGTCGCCAGGGCCTTCTCGGTCGGGTCGATCACGTCGTTCCTCCGTCGGGGGTCGGCCGCAGCCGCCACAGGACGCCCTCGAGGGCGCCCTCCAGGTAGCGCGCGCGGACGGCGCTCCGCTGGACCTTCCCCGAGCTGGTCTTGGGGAGCGTCCCGCGCCGCACGAACACGAGGTCGAACAGGGGCGCCACGTCGTGCGCCGCGCGCCCGCGCAGCGCGTCCGTCGCCTCGGGCGCGGGCGCCTCGCGGACCTCGACCACGAGCACGGGCACCTCGCGGCGCGCGTGCTCGACGCTGAAGGCCGCGGCGCGCCCGCCGTCGAGGTCGATCAGGTCCTGCGCGAGCCACTCGAGCTCGTGCGGCGCGACGTTCGCCCCGTCGAGCACGAGCAGGTCCTTCACGCGCCCGGTCACGTAGAGCTCGCCGTCGCGCAGGTAGCCCAGGTCGCCCGTGCGGAACCACCCGTCGCGGCGGGCCGCCGCGGTCGCCTCCTCGTCCAGGAAGTAGCCGAGGAACACCGACGTCCCGCGCAGGCACACCTCGCCCTCGGCGCCGTCGTCGAGCGGGCGCCCGTCCTCCGGGGCGCGCACCGAGACCTCGAGGCCCTCGAGCGGCGGCCCGCACGAGACGAGCCCGTCGCGCACGACCGTCGGCCGGCGCGCCGGGCACATGGTCGCGGCGAGCGTCGCCTCGGCGAGCCCGTAGCAGGGGAGGAACGCGGCCCGGTCGAAGCCCGCCGGCGCGAAGCGCGCCGCGAAGTCGTCGAGCGTGGCCGGCCGGACCATCTCGGCCCCGCAGCAGGCGAGCCGCCAGCGCGACAGGTCGAGGCCGGCCACCTTGTCCGCGGGCACGCGGTCGACGCACCACTGGTAGCCGAAGTTCGGCGCCGTCGTGACGACCGTCGTCGGCTGCGCGGCGATCGCCTCGAGCCAGCGCCGCGGCGTGCCGAGGAACGCCTCGGGCGGCATGAGCGCGAGCCCGACCCCGTGGTAGAGCGCCGTGAACGTCATGCCCACGAGCCCCATGTCGTGGTAGAGCGGCAGCCAGCTCACGTAGGTCTCGTCCGCGTGCCCCGCCCCGCGCGCGACGATCCCGTGCGCGTTCGCGGCCAGGTTCGCGTGGCTGATCGCGACGGCCTTGGGCGTCTGCGTCGACCCGCTCGTGAGCTGCACGTAGGCGAGCTCGCCCGGCGCGGGCGACGGGGGCGCCGGCGGGACCGCCGCGAGGTCGGGGTCGTCGGGGACGACGAGGGCCGCGCGGCCGGCCTCGGCCGCGACGTCGGCCGTCGTGACGAGGTGGTTCGCGCCGAACCGCTCGAGGAGCCCGAGCCTGCGCCGGAACACCTCGAGCCCGCCGATCGCCTTCGGGAGCGCGAGGCAGCAGGGGACCGCGCCCAGGAGCGCCGCGCCCAGGAACGTCTCGATCAGCTCGTGCGAGGTGTTCAGGCACAGGTAGACGAGCTCGCCCGGGCGGACCCCGCTCGCGGCGAGCCACGCCGCGCGCGCGCGGGCGCGCGCGGCGACCTCCGGGTAGGGGCGCCGGACCTCGTTGCGGCCGCGGCGGTCGTAGACCGTGAGCCCGGCCTCGGGGCGCTCCGCGAGGCGGTCGACGAGCTCGACGAGCGAGCGGGGGAGGGGGAACGCGGGCACGTGGGGACGCTCCGAGGGCGCGCGGGCGGCGGGCCGCGGGCGGCCCGGATCGGCGGGGATCATACCCCCGGGGCCGGGCGCGCTCGATCCCCGCCTCGTGAGCGGCGCCCCGCCAGCGCGGCCGGCCCGCTCGCTCGTGGCGGGCGGGGCCGGGTCGGCTACAACGGCGCGCATGTACCGCGCCGTGCGGGAGTTCGAGTCCGACGTGGCCCCCGGCGCCCTCCTCGACGTGGTCTGGGAGGTCGAGCGCTACCCGGACTTCGTCAAGGGCGTGCGCGCGGTCGACGTCCTCTCGCGCGACGACCACCGCTGCCTGGCCCGCTTCACGGCCGGCCTCGCGGGCATGGACTTCCACTACGTGCTCGCGTGCGAGCGCGACCCGGCCGAGGTCCGCTGGGCCCGCGTCTCGGGCGCCTTCCACGACGCGGCCGGCCGCATGACCCACCTCGGCGGGCACCAGTTCCGCTACGAGAACGCGCTCGACCCCGGCTTCGCCGTGCCGGAGTTCGCGGTCCGCTTCGTGCTCGAGCGCAGCCTGCCCCGCCTGATCCGCGAGTTCACCGACCGCGCCCGCGCCCGGGCGCGGGCGACCGGGTCCTGACGCGAGCCTCGCGCGGGGGCCCGAAGCGTTGCGATCGCGTCAGGCGGCAGGCATGGACGCTGCCCTGGCGAGGTTCCTGGCCCGGCACGCGGTCTCCGAGCGGGAGGCCGTCGAGCGGGACGTCGCCGAGCTGCGCGGCCTCGGTCCCGAGGCGACCTGGGCCCCGATCGACGCCGTCTGCCGCTCCGCCGCCGACGTGCTCTCGATGCGGCCGGACCGCGTCGACGCCCTGGGGCAGCGCGATCCGCCCCACCCGAGCTACGACGCCGTCGTGCGCCGGCTCCGCGCGGTCGCCGCGGGCGAGCGCGCGTGACGAACGAAGCGGCTCGAGGGCCCAGGCGGGGCGGCGCGCGGCGCCGCCCTGCCCGCTAGTGCAGGAGCACGCGCTTCGCGACCCGCAGGTCGTTCACGAGGTCCTTGACGCTCCGCAGGCGCGAGAGCCGGTTCGCGATCACCTTGGGCCGGAGGTAGAACGTCCGGTACGCGTGCCGCTCGAGCTCCTCGAGCTTCTCGTTCGTGAGCTGCGGGTAGCTGATCATGGCCTTGCCCATGGGGTTCAGGTCGTCCGTCTCGTCGATCAGGTAGCCGTTCTCCTTGCAGTAGTCGAAGAAGGCCGTCCCCTTGAAGGGGGTCGCGATCGCGAACATGACGTTCGTGATGTCGAGCTGCTTGAGCTCGCGCAGCGTCCAGAGGATGTCCTCGGGCGTCTCGTCCGGCGTCGTGCCGAACATGATGTTCAGCTTGGGCGAGATCCCGTGCTTGCGGAGCAGGCGGATCGCCGTGTAGACGTCGCGGACATCGAGGTCCTTGTTGATCCGGTCGAGCACGTCCTGCTTGAGGCTCTCGACGCCGATGTCGATCGAGCGGCAGCCGGCCTTCGCGAGCGCGGCGACCACCTCCTCGTCGGTCAGGAAGTCGGCCCGCGAGAGCATGCCCCACTCCATCTGGTAGGGGGCGACCCGCTCGCAGATCTCGAGCGTGCGCTTCTTGGCCCACAGGAACTGGTCGTCCGCGATGTGCAGCGACTTGTAGCCGTGCTCCTTGAGCCAGCGGAACTCCGCCTCGATCCGGGCGGGCGAGGCCTTGGTCACCGGGGGCTTGCGGCCGAGCGTGCGGAAGCCCTCCATCTCGCGCGAGAAGCTGATCGCGTTCGGCACGCAGAACGAGCAGCGGAACGAGCAGCCGCGCGACGTGAGCACGAGCGCGTGCGGGCGGCCCTGGTACTTCGGGTTGAAGTAGCGGTGCTTGTAGCGGTCGAGCGACGGGTGGTCGCGGGCCGGGATCGGCAGGTCGTCGAACGGGATGTACCCGCGCGGGTCCGGGTCGTAGGTCACGACCTTGCCCTGCTCCGGCTCGAAGCGGCTGAGCCCGTAGGGGGCCTGCATCTCGCCCAGGACGAGCTCCGTGAGCGCGCGCTCCATCTCGCCGCGGATCACGACGACCTTGGGGTCCGTCCCGATGTACTCCTCGGGCACTCGCGTGGCCTCGGGCCCGTGGACGAGGATCGTCGCCTCGGGGCGGAGCCGGCGGAGCTTCGCGATCCAGTGCTTGTCGGTCGGCTTGGCGAGCACGACCGCGTGGAGCACGAGGTAGTCGACGGGGCCGGCGCGCAGGCGCTCGGTGAACGCCGCCTCGTCGTCGCCGAGCAGGCTCGCGTCGAGGTAGTCGACCTCGACCCCGCGCTCGTGGAGCATGGTGAAAGCGTAGAGGTTCCCCAGGTCGGGGAAGTGGTAGAGCTCGTACGTGCAGCCGGCGAAGCGCTCGGGGCTGCGCGCGGTGACGGCGGGCGGCTCGAGGAACATGACCTTCATGCGTTGCCTGGCTCCCTTGGGGGGTTCGGGCTCTGGGCTCGGGGTGCGGTGATCAGGCGCGGACGGCGACCGGCGCCGGCGCGACCGCGCGCGGGGCCGGGTCGGGCTCGGCGTAGCGGTGGAGGAAGGCGTCGCAGCCCTGGCAGGCCGGGTGGACCCCCGGCCCGTAGAAGCGCTTGAACGCCTCGGAGCCCCACACCGCCTCGAGCGGCTGCTCGACGAGGTTGCCGAGCTTGTGGCCGCGCAGGAGGCAGCAGGGCGCCACGTTGCCGTGGACGTCGACGTAGATGTAGCTGTCGAGCCGCATGCAGAAGCTGTCGGCGCGCGACGCGAGCTTGAGCAGGACCCCGTGGTCGTTCACCGACCCGAGCGGGACCCCGCGGAGGGCCGCGCGCTGGCGGGCGCGCTCGATCAGGCCCCGCTCCTCCTCCCAGGTCGGGCGGCGGAGGTCGGGGCGCCCGCGCACATCGAGGCGCACGAGGTTCACGGCCTGGAACCCGAGGTCCGCCGCGAAGTCGACGAGGCGCTCGATCGTGTCGCCGCTGCCCGGGAACAGGACGACCTGGAGCCGGACCTCGGGGGCGGGGGCCCCGCGGGCCGCCTGCGCGTGGCGCCGCTCGAGGAGCCGCCGGAGGTGCGCCACGACCTTGGGCGGCGTCGGGTGCCCGTCGCGCGCGACGCGGTTCTCGTGGCCCTTCATGGGGTTCGTCGGCGTCGCGCCCGCGTCGCGCGGGGGCGGGGCCTGGGGGTCGCCCTCGGCCCAGGGCAGCTCCTCGAGCGAGACGTTGATCCGCGAGACGCGCCGCTCGAGGACCTTGTCGATCATGCGGTCCGTGAGCAGGTGCCCGTTCGTCGTGAAGCCGACGTCGCAGCCGGGGAAGCGCGCGTGGGCCCGGTCGATCATGTCGAACAGGTGGGGGTGCATGAGCGGCTCGCCCCAGCCCGTGAGCGTGATCGAGTGCGGCGCGTCGAGCCGGCCGAGCACGGCCTCGAAGGTCTCGAGCGACATGTCCTGCTCGGGGACCTTGAGGAGCGTGAGCCGCGGGCACATGTCGCAGTCGAGGTTGCAGCGGTTCGTGACCTCGAGCTGGACCTCGCGGGGCACGCGCGCGCGCACGCCCAGCGCGAGCCGCGCGAGCTTCGTCCCGTCCCGATAGAGCTTGAGGAGCCGACGCTTCGCCATGCTGCCCACCCAGCAGAGCACACCGCGGGCCCGACGTCGCGCGCCGGGTCCGACCGGCGGAAACCATACCAGAAAGTACGAGTTCGACGGAAGGACCGACCTCGGCCTGGCCCCGGATCGCCGGTTTTCCGGCGCTGACACGGCGGAGGATCCGGCAGGTCGAGGCGGTTACCTTGGGCCCTCGCACGTGGGCCCTCGCGGGGGCCGGGCCTCGGAGGAGGCCGGGCGACGGGAGCGGCGGTGAGCCTCCGAGAGTTCGTGGCGCTCGGGACCTCGAGCCAGGTCCCCACCCGTTACCGCAACCACAACGGCTACCTGCTCCGCTGGGACGGCGCGGGGTTCCTGTTCGACCCGGGCGAGGGGACCCAGCGCCAGTTCATCATGGCGGACATCGCGGTCCCCGAGGTGCGCCGGATCTTCATCACGCACTTCCACGGCGACCACGCGCTCGGCCTGGCCGGGATCGTCCAGCGCCTCTCGCTCGACCGCGTCCCGCACCCCGTCGAGATCTTCTTCCCGAAGAGCGGGCAGGCCTACTACGAGCGGCTGATCCGCTCGACGATCTACCACCGCGTCGTCGAGCTCGTGCCCCGCCCCGTCGACGCGCCCGGCGTCGTGCTCGAGGACGAGACGTTCTCGATCGAGGCCCACCCGCTCGTCCACTCGGTCGACACGTGGGGCTACCGGATCAAGGAGCGCGACGGCGTGCGGTTCGAGAAGGAGCTCCTCGACGCGCGCGGGGTCGTGGGCCCGCTCGTGGGCCGTCTCCAGCGCGAGGGCGCGGTCGAGGGCCCGCAGGGCCGCGTCACGCTCGACGAGGTGACGACGAAGAAGCGCGGCGCGGCCTTCGGCTTCGTCATGGACACGCGCCCCTGCGAGGGCGCGCTCGCGCTCGTGCGCGGCTGCGACCTCGCCGTCGTCGAGTCGACCTACCTCGAGGAGCACGCCGACCTCGCGCGCGACCACAAGCACCTCACCGCGCGCGAGGCCGCGCGGATCGCGCTCGAGGGCGGCACGCTCGGGACCCTGGTCCTGACGCACTTCTCGCAGCGCTACGCGAGCACGAAGCCCTTCGTGGCCGAGGCCCGCGAGGTGTTCCCGCGCGTCCGCGCCGTGCGCGACCTCGACCGGGTGCCCCTCCCGCGGCCGTGAGCGGAGCCAACAGGCCTCGCCTGGCCGACCGCCAGGAGGGAGGTCGGCCGAGCACGACCCGCCCTCGAAGCCGACCGAGCGCGGCGGCGACCGCGCCCCGGCGCGGGACCGCCCTCCCACGACCTCGCGCGGCCGGGTGTTTCGGATCCGCGCCGCACCTCACCGCACGTTGACGGCGCGCGCGAGCGGGAACCCGCAAGCGTCCCCCGCGCAATGAATTGCGCGCCCCGGCGCAGAGATGCCGCAACACGACCGTGGGACGCCTCGTCCATCCGAAACAGAGGGGACACGAGGCGCGTTGACCCGTATCATTCGGACCTTCGCCGGTCGTCCACGCCTGGACACCTCGAGTCCGGCCCTGGACTCCCACGGAGGGGACCATGATCCGAAGCGCCGCCCGTTGCCTCGCCGCCCTCCTCCTCGTCACGTCGCTGGCCGCGGCCCAGTCGACCGGCGGCCCCGGCGCAGGGACCGGCACGAACCCGCCCGCGGGCGGCGGCGCTGGCGGCGCCCCGGTCGCGACGGACCTCGACCTCCCGCTCGACAAGCCGGTGTTCACGGGCGACCCGAACGACCTGAACCCGCCGCCCGTCACGCCGCCCGACACGCCCGACCCGCGCGACGAGCCGCCCCCCACGATCTACGGCGAGGAGATCACGACCGAGGGGAGCACGATCTTCTACGTGCTCGACATCTCCGGCTCCATGGGCTGGGACAGCCGGAGCTACACCGACATCGAGGGTCGGACCCGCAACGGGAACCGCCTCGAGCGGGCCAAGGTCGAGCTGATCCGCTCGATCTCGGCGCTCTCCCGCAACTTCAGCTTCAACATCATCGCGTTCGACTGCGGCACGCGGCAGTGGCAGCGGTCCATGCAGGAGGCCACCGACGGGAACAAGCAGTCGGCCTCGGCGTGGGTCCGCGCGCTCCAGCCCGTCGGCGCGACCGGGACGGGCCCGGCGGTGTGCCTCGCGCTCGGCGCGCGCGACAACAAGGCCGTCGTGCTCCTCACCGACGGCGCGCCCTGCTGCGGCTCGAGCCCGGAGACCATGGACGGCCACCGGCGCATGATCCGCACGGCCAACCGCCAGGGCGCCACGATCAACGTGTTCGGGATCGCCGCGAGCGGGTCCTACCGCTCGTTCTGCCAGAACATCGCCGGAGACTCGGGCGGCTCGTACTTCGACGTCCCGTAGCCCAGGCCGCGCGCCACGACCACCGATGACGCCGGGGACCCTCGCGGGGCCCCGGCGTCGCTCGTTCCGGACGGGCTCCTCGACGGGCCCCGGCACCGCTCGTTCCGACGGGCGGGCCGCACGCGGGAGCGCGAGCCCCGCCGCAAGGCGCCGCAATCAATGCACTTGCGCGCCTCGCGAGATTCCTGAAAATCCACCGCAAGGCGCCCGGGGCGGGCCGCGTCCCTGGGAGTGGAAGCCACGACGGCTCCAGAGACACGCCAGGGAGCACCATGATCCGTTCCTTCATGCAGGGCATGGCCGCCGTGTTGGTGGCCGCCACGATCGCGAGCGCGCAGACGACCGGCGGGCCGGGCGCCGGGACCGGCGCCAACCCGCCCATGGGCGGCGGCGGCAGCACGACCGGGACCCCGGGGTCGACCCCGGCCCCGACGGACCTCGACCTCCCGCTCGACAAGCCGGCCTACACGGGCGACCCGAACGACCTGAACCCGCCGCCCGTCACGCCGCCCGACACGCCGGACCCGCGCGACGAGCCGCCCCCCACGATCTACGGCGAGGAGATCACGACCGAGGGCGACACGATCTTCTACGTGATCGACATCTCGGGCTCCATGGACTGGGACAACCGGAGCTACACCGACCTCGAGGGCCGGACGCGCAACGGGACCCGCATGGAGCGCGCGAAGGTCGAGCTGATCCGCTCGATCATGGCGCTCTCCCGGAACTTCAGCTTCAACATCATCGCCTTCGACTGCGGCACCCGGCAGTGGCAGCGGTCCATGCAGGAGGCGACCGACGGCAACAAGCAGTCGGCCTCGGCGTGGGTCCGCGCGCTGCAGCCGACCGGCGCGACCGGGACGGGCCCGGCCTGCTCGCTCGCCCTGGGCGCCCGCGAGAACAAGGCCGTCGTGCTCCTGACCGACGGCGCGCCCAACTGCGGGGCGAACAGCATGGACGGGCACCGCTCCATGATCCGCACCGCGAACCGGCAGGGCGCCACGATCAACGTGTTCGGGATCGCCGCGAGCGGCTCCTACCGCTCCTTCTGCCAGAACGTGGCCGGCGACTCGGGCGGCTCCTACTTCGACGTCCCGTAGTCGGGCCCACGGGCCCGGCTCGACGCGGCCGAGAACCCAACCCTGCGGCGCCGGCGCTCCACCGTGGAGCGCCGGCGTCGCGCTTTTTGGACCCCGGCGGGCAGCGCCGGGGAAGACGGTCCGGCGCGCGAGGCGCGCGCCTGGGCCGCCCCACGACGGTCTGATAGGGTGTCGCCCGCCCGACGGGCGCACCGCGGAGGGAGCCGGCATGGCAGACGAGACGATCACGCCAGGGCGCACGAGGCGGCGGGGCTCCATGCTCATCGTCGCGCTCGGGATCCTGACCCTGCTCTCGGTCCTGGCGCTCACGTTCGTGTCCGTCATGCGGCTCGAGGCCGCGGCGTCCATGAACTACGTCGAGGGCGTCCGGTCGCGCATGATCGCGGAGGGCGGGCTCGAGCTGGCCATGGCCCAGCTCAAGATCCGGGCGGCCGGCGAGGCCTTCTCGGACCCCAACGTCGACTGGAACTACGCGAACGGCAACTACTGGCTCCCGCTCGAGGAGTCGTCGCCCGTCCGCCGGGGCTCCGCCGACGACACGATCGCGCTCAACGACGTCCGCGCGTCCTTCGCGGGGAACATGGGCGCCTCCTACGCGGGCGGCCTCGACCAGTACAAGGTCAAGGTCGTCGACACGCAGACCCAGTTCAACCTGAACTCCGAGTTCGAGATCATCGACGACCTCGACCACACGTACATCCGGTTCCTCGACGCGCTCGGCGTCGCGATCTCGCGGCTGAACCCGCGCGCGCGCGGCGGCGGCACGGGCGGCGGTCGCAACCCCGTGCTGAACGCCCGCTACCCGCGCGGCTCACCCAACGCCTGGCGCGGCGGCGAGGCGATCTACCGCTTCCGCATCAGCCGGGAGGGCCGGCGCTTCAACAGCAAGGCCGAGCTGCTCGAGGTCCTCGCCGACGCCGAGGACTACAAGCTCCTGCGCGACTACGTGACCACGCGCTCGTGGTTCGACCCGAACACGGTCCAGCCCGCGTCCGTCTCGGGCCTCCAGAACAAGCCCTGGTCGGACGTCATGCGCAAGGAGCCGCGCAGCCCGATCAACGTGAACCTGGCCACGACCGAGGTCCTCGCCGCGAACCTGGCCGGGATCGCCGGGCGCGGGATCTTCCTCTACACGGGCGACTACGACGCGCGCGACCAGCGCACGCAGCGGATCGACGCCGGGACCGCGTTCGAGTTCGGCGCCCACCGCGAGGAGACGCAGTACGGCACGACCGGCCTCCTCGTCTACATCTCGCCGTTCGGGTTCCAGCCCGGGGCCGCGCAGAACGACCCGCCGATCGTCCACGGGGCGATCGAGGTCGCGCGCCTGATCAAGGACCGCCTGCGCGCCGAGGGCCCGTTCAGGAGCTACGCCGAGTGGGAGGCCTGGGTCGACCTCCGGCTCACCGACTCGCTGATCGAGAACACGCGCGACCCGGACTCGGGCAACTTCGTGTTCCCGCGCGCGTCCGACGCGCGGATCCTGCTCCTGACCGAGCTCCCGCTCACGGGCACCCCGTCGGACGCCGACGTGAAGCGCCACCCGCGCTTCCGGGCCTGGTTCTACGACGCCGTGCGCGCCATGCTCAAGGCGAACTTCAACCCGAACGCGCGCACGTCGTCGTTCAACCCCGACGCGACCGCCCACCTCCCGGTCGACAAGGGCGGGCTGCTCTACTTCGCCGACCCGATCAACCCGGGCTCGACCGTCTGGCAGCGTCAGACCCTCGAGTGGTGCTTCGCGCCCAAGGGGATCTTCGAGATCACCGCGCTCGGCGAGGTGCTCGGCCCGCCGCCCGCGGACATCACGAAGGGCACCGAGCGCCAGATGTTCGCCCAGGCCAAGATCATGGGGATCCTCCAGCTCTACGAGACGGAGACCCACACGACGCAGCGGCATTTCGAGCGCAACGGCTACGCCTTCCGCGCCGAGCGCGAGCTCGTGAGCAGCCAGCCCGTCCCGCGGATCTACTGGGACCCGCAGGCGGAGGCCGCCGCGCAGCAGCAGAACCTCGAGCGCGGCCAGGGCCAGTTCCTCGCCGCGAGCGACGAGGAGGGCTACCTGCAGCTCGCGACCCGCACGCAGATGGCGAGCGGCGCCGACCCCTCCATGCCGCCCACCTACGACACGGGCGTCGTCGACCTGGGCAACCGGCGCTTCGAGCTCCTCATGCAGGACCGGCGGATCGAGAACCCGGGCACGCCCATGGCGACGCACCCCGACCCGCTGATCGCCGACACGTCGGGCGGGCTGCGCAACAACCCGAACCAGGGCACGCCGGCCCAGGGGCGCCCGGTCAACGGCTACGGCTGGCCGTTCGGGACCGCCCGCCAGGGGATCAACCCGCTGACCCGCTCGGCCACGGCCCAGCAGGCCTGGCGCTGGGACGTGCTGCGGCCCGACGGCTACCTGAACAGCGAGCTCCGGCCGTCGCACCTGTGGTTCCGCGCGAGCGACCGCAACAGCCAGGCGCTCACGGGCCAGCCCGACGGGCGCCTCCGCGGGCACTCGTTCGACAACCTGACGGACGGGGGCAACGTCGCCCCGACCCCGCGGGGCGGCGTCGAGCTCTGGTACAAGCCCGAGTTCGACTGGGCGATCCGCCAGGGGGTCAACGGCGCGAACCTGACCGACATGCCCGACCAGCGCTTCTGCGGGCTCCTCGGCACCTCGCACATCACGCAGAACATGACGGCCTTCCAGGGCGGGCCGTCGCCCGCGCTCGGCTCCTGGACGCGCGGGACGCAGATGTTCGTGACGCGCAACACGTCGGGCGAGCTGCGGATCACGCGGATGTACTTCGAGGTCGTCGGCCCCAACGGCCACCTCCAGGAGGAGCCGCTCGTCGAGGACCCGGCGACGCCGGGCACGCTGATCCGGTTCAGCGAGTACTACAACCGGGCCGGCACGAACCTGGCCTACGTGTGGCCGCCGAAGGAGCTGCTCAACATCCCGCCCCCCTGGAACAACCTCAAGCTCGCGCGCCAGGACGTGTGGGTCCCGTTCCAGCAGCTCCGCCCGTGGCGCGCCCACGAGTGGCACCACATCGCGATCTGGTGGGACGACTTCGCGCCCGACATCAAGGTCTGGCTCGACGGGCGCCCGGCGCCGGTCGTCAAGCGCGCGCCGCCGCTCGGCCCGCGCTACGCCCCGCAGGTCCCGAACCCGGCCGGCCAGGGGCCGCCGGTCCCGGCGCCGCAGGGCAACCCGCCCGGGCCCGCCGAGCTGCCGGCGTTCGTGCGCCTGAACCACATCACGGGGCCGACGACCTCGCCCTCGGGCGTGCCGCAGCCGCAGTACGAGGACTCGGTGTGGCCGAAGGACCAGATCACGATCGGGTCGGTCCGGCGCGAGCAGGCGGCCGCGGGCGGCCTGTTCAAGCACTTCGCGGGGACCCGCGAGCCGCTGCTCCCGGCGAACGGGACGGTCGACGACGTGCGCTTCTTCGACGGGAGCCGCCAGCCGACCACGAACGTCCCGGCCGAGCGGTTCGAGATCGGCGAGTGGGCGAACGAGTTCGACCTGTCCGAGCGGTTCCCGAGCACGGGCGGGACGCTCGAGCTCGCGAGCCTCTCCTTCACGGCCTACCTGCCGCGCGCGCACGCGGCGCAGACCTTCCCGAACGGGGCCGGGTCCGTCGTCGTCGAGTTCCGCGTCGTCGCGGCCGGGCAGTCCTGGGCCGCGCCCAAGCACCAGTTCCCGCACTGGGTCGCCGTGTTCGACAACGTGCGGACCGGGCGCTGCTCGATCGACCTGAAGGACGACGCGGGCGCGCCGATCCGGATCGAGCGCACCGACCGGCTGATGTACCGGGTCGAGATGGCGCCCGCGAGCTCGGCGAACAACTACCCGATCGCCTCGCCCGTGCTCGACGACGTGTCCCTCGTGTTCCGCCTCCCCTCCCCCGTCGTGCTCCTCAAGGAGCGGGTGAACGACTGATGCGCCACCACGACCGCACCCCCCGCGCCCTCGCCGTCGCCCTCGCCGCCGCGCTCGCGGCGGTCGCGGGGCCCTCCGGGCCCGCGGCCGCGCAGGACACGGCGCCCGTCCTGCGCGAGCTCCAGTTCAGCACCGGCACCCGCACGACGCGGGCCCCGAACGGGGCCGTGCTCGTCGCGCTCGGGCGGAACCTGCACCAGTGCAAGGACGACAAGTGCCGCCACGACGAGGTCGAGGTGAAGATCGGCTCGACGAGCTGCATGGTCCTCAGCTCCACGTTCGACGCGATCGTGTTCTCCGTGCCCAACTACGACTGCCCCCCGGGCAAGCGGAAGGTCACCGTCACGATCCGCGGGCGCGGCAAGGCCGAGCTCGACCTCGAGGTCGTCGACCCGACCAAGTGGCAGAACGAGGACGTCGCGCAGCGCGAGAAGGCGGCCGAGACGGGCGAGCTCGGTGGCGCCGGGGCGCGCGCCCCCGACGCCGAGGAGCGGATCCGCGACACGTTCAAGATCACGCGCTTCGAGCTGAAGCGCGACGCGGCCGGCTCCCGGTTCGAGGTCGACGCGACGACCGGGCAGCTCCCCGACGGGCTCACGATGAACGTCGTGCTCGCGTTCAACGACCGCGAGATCGAGCCCTTCAAGGCCCGGGTCCAGAACAAGCAGATCCGGGTCACCTTCGGCCCCTACACGCAGGAGCTCCTGAGCGGCAACTACTCGGTGAACCTGCTGTTCGAGCTGGGCAAGCAGCCGCGGGTCGTCGCGCGCAACTTCCTGCGGAGCCTCAAGCCCGAGGAGGCGCAGGTCTACGACCGGATCCACAAGCGCGAGTACCTGACCCACGGCACCGACGACGACGTGAAGCAGCAGCGCGCCGCGCTCCAGGCCCACTACAAGGGCCTGTGCGAGGACGCGGTGAAGCTGATCGACGACGTGGAGCGGGCCTTCGCCTCGGGCTCGCGCCAGTTCTTCCGCGACCCGGCCAAGGGCTCGGTGAACGAGGAGGAGTTCTCGGCCTGGGTCCAGCGCATGAGCCTCGCGACGACGCCCGACGCGCTCGCGAAGGTCAAGAACGACTACCGCTTCTCGACCCGCGGCGGGCACTTCCGGCCCGACGAGTACAAGACCTGGGCGACCGACACGCTCGTCCCGGGCCTGCAGGGCCTGTTCCAGAAGCACCGCGACTTCCGGCAGGGGTACATCGCGTCGCTCGACCCGAAGGCCGAGATGCTCGGCGACTACATGGTCTCGGTGATCTTCGAGCTGTTCAAGGAGTACACGCGCGTGCTCTACGAGCGGGCCAAGATCGAGGTGCCCGAGGAGCTGCGGGCGACCCCGGTCGACCCGATCGCGGCCCCCTCGATCTCGCGCAAGTTCTTCGACGCGCAGCGCCGCCTGCTCCTCCGCACGGTCGGCCTCGGCAACCTCGTCGGCGACCCGCTGCCCGGCGAGGAGGTCCCCGGCAAGCAGTAGGGCGCGCACGCGGCGCGCCCGGCCGCTCGCCGGGGTGCCGCGGGGCGCTCCAGGCTGGGCGCGGAGTCCTCGCGGGAGGGCTGGATCATGCGACGACCGCCGTCGGCTCCATGGGGCCCAGGACCTCTTCCGAGGCTCCGCCGGGTGGCCGCGATCGGGCTGGCGTTCGTCGCGCTCGCGGCCTGCGCCGGGGCGGAGGAGCCGCCGCCCGTCCTGCACGAGCTTCAGTTCAGCTCCGGAACCCGAACGACCCGCGCCCCGAACGGGGCGGTGCTCGTGGCGCTGGGGCGGAATCTGCACCAACGCAAGGACGATGCGTGTCGCCACGACGAGGTCGAGGTGAGGCTCGGCTCGGCGAGCTGCATGGTCCTCGGCTCGACGTCCGACGCGATCGTGTTCCTGGTCCCACGGGACGATTGCCCTCCGGGCAGGGGTCGGCTCAGGGTCACGATCCGGGGGCGGGGCACGGCCACGCTGGACCTGGAGGTCGTCGACCCGACCCGCTGGCAGGACGAGAGCCGGACGGGGCGCGCCCTCGGACCGAAGCCCGACGAGCGCCCGTTCTGGGTCCTCTGCGCCCGTTGCCGCGAGGCGCACGAGCCGTGCGTCGAGTACGTCTGGCGCGGCGGCCCACTTCGGCTCCGGCGCTTCGCGCTCGACCGCGACGCGCAGGGCCTGGCGCGGTTCGAGGCCCTCGCCCAGACCCTGCACCTGCCCGAGGGCGCGACGGTCCGCATGGCCCTGGGGCTCGGCGCCGTGGAGCTCGAGGCGCGCAAGGTGACCGTGGCGAACGGCGAGATGCGGGCGACCTTCGGCCCGTACGGGCGACCGCTCCCCAGCGGCACCTATGCGCTCGAGGTCACGTTCGAGCTGGCGGAGCAGCGGCCGGAGCTCGCGCGCGAGCTCCGGCAGGCCTCGGGTGTCGACCCGGCCGTCTTCGAGCGGCTGCAGGTCGGCGTGACCCTCCAGCTCGGCCACGACGACGAGATCGGCGCGCTCCACGCCCGGGTGCTTGCGCTCGTCCAGGCGCACCGCGCGGAGATCGAGCGGATCGTCGCGGCGCTCGAAGGTGGCTTCGGCGCCACCGCGCGGCGACTGCTCCGCGACCCCGTGACCGGCGCCCAGGACCAGGCGGGCCACGCGGCCTGGCTCGAGCGCGTGGCGCCCGGGGAGCTGCCCGAGGGCGAGATCGCCCCGTCCTTCGCCACCCCCGAGGGAGCGCTCGCGGCGAAGGAGCTGGAGGCCTGGGCCACCGGGCTGGAGCGCGCGCTGTGGCGCGCCGCCGTCCGGCTCGACGACCTCCACCGCGCCTGGGCCGTCCCGCCAGCCCCCGAGGTCGCGCGCCTCGGGCGGGCGCTCCGCGCCGACGCCGAGGCCCTGCTCCATGCGCGGGTCCTGGCGCTCTGCGGCCGGGCCGGGGTCCCGGTCCCCGACGCGCTCCGGCGTCGCACGGACGAGGCCGGCGAAGGGACCACGGGCAGCGGTGCCGTCGTCCGCGCGCGCCTCGACGGGCACCTCCGCGCGCTCGAGCTGGCCGTCCAGCGCGAGCTCCGGCGCGCGGAGTAGCGCTGGGCACGGCGACCGGGGGTGCCCACGCGGCGCCCGAGCCCCGACGTGCCGACCGGCCCGTCGGCGAGGAGCGCGAGCAGCCAGTCGGCGCCTTGCGCGCGAGCGCGACCTCAGGGCTCGAGGCCGGCGCGAAGCGCCGCGAGGCGGTCCTCGTAGCGCCGCGCGTAGTCGACCTGCGCGGCGGGGGTGAGGAACGAGCGGCGGATCAGCGCGAGGACGTCCTGG
Source organism: Planctomycetota bacterium (assembly GCA_024711205.1). Classification (GTDB taxonomy): domain Bacteria; phylum Planctomycetota; class J058; order J058; family J058; genus JANJTH01. The sequence continues at coordinate 29,324 of JANJTH010000135.1, forward strand.
CGGGGGCCCTCGAGGAACGGGGCCAGGAGCCGCCGGGCCCTGGCGGCCGCGAGCCCCATGCGGCGCGCGAGCTCGAGGAAGCAGGCGCCGGTCGGGAACCCGCGGGCCTGGAACGCCGCGGTCTCGTGGTCGTCCTCGAACAGCTCGAGGGCGAGCCGGGACTCGTCGGGGAGGTGGAGCGAGGTGCAGATCAGGTCGTAGGCCGGCGTGAGCACGTGGTCGCCCGTGCGGGGCGTCTGGAAGAGCGAGAAGTTCTTCAGGTGCGCGTCGCCGTTCGAGAACGCGTAGCAGAAGACGATCCGCTGGAAGAGCCGCTCCGCCTCGACCGCGTAGGCGCCGCAGAATTGGCGGAGGGTCCGGGCGAGCCCCTCGTAGCTGCCGTCGTACTTGTAGTTGGGGCCGTGCGACTCGACCGAGCGCTCGAGGAGCTGGCAGAAGTCCTCCTGCGCGACCTTGCGGCCGCCGACGCGGTCGAACCGCTTCGTGACGTAGGCCAGCTCGCCGTCGCCGAGGCGAATGCAGGCGTGGACCGCGGTCTCGATCCCGAACACGCGCTGCGCGAGGAGCATGGTCAGGTGCTCGTTCGCGGGGACGTCGGCTCGACCCTGGAGGTGCTCGGCGCCCGGCGCTGGCTTGAGGAGGTACTCGCCCTCGGTCACGGTCAGCTCGAGCCGGCCCCGGCGGAGCTTGAGCGAGACCTTCTCCTGCACGCCGGAGATCGACATGCGCCCCGCCGACCGGGCCCGGTGGGTCAGAACCTCCGCGCGGCTCACGGCGACCCGGTGCGGGAACTTGCGGTCGCCGCCGGCGAGGCGGCGCTGCGCGGCCCGGGTGTACCCCTCCTCCGGGAGAGGGTCGAGGGTGCACAGGCAGCGCGGACCGTCAGGTGCCACGCGGGGGCTCCTCCGGGAGCGGGCGCACGGTCACCGCGCCGATCGTGTCCGCGTGCGCCGTCGCGAGGAGCCGTCCGAAGTGGTCGGCCTCGTCGAGGCGGAGCTGCTGGCACTGGAGCGCCTTGACCGACCCCTCCGCCAGCAGGCCGTGGAAGAACGCGAACAGGTGGGGAGCCTCGAACGGGCTTGCCCGCCGCGGCAGGGTCAGGCTCACCGGCGGGGCCGCGGGGTCCGCGAGGTAGGCCGGGTCGTAGGTGAAGCGATAGCCGGTCACGGTCTGCTCGAGGAGCCCCGCCAGGCGCTCGCCGACGAACACCTGGCCGCGCCGTTCGGGTCGGTTCACGGGACGCCGGCCCCCGGCGCGCGCGGCCGGATCGAGACCTCGAGCCCGAGGACCCGCAGGATCCGCGTGAGGACCTCGAGCGTCGGGTTGGCCCTGGCCGTCTCGACGTTCGCGACGGTGTGCACGGCGACCTCGGCCAGCTCGGCCAGGGTCCGCCTGCTGAGACGAAGCTCCTTACGTCGCCCGCGCACGGTCTGCGCGATCTCCTCGGCAGTCAATTGCGGCTCGTTTCGATCATTTCCATGGACGTTCTAACTGGGGTTTTGGCCCCTGGCGAGTCGGCCGAGTCAATTATCCATTTTCATGGGCATTCAGGCATGGGATCGCCATGGATCATGGATTCACCTGCCAAAAATGTCAATCCCATGGGCAAACGGTCGTGGGCCCGCGGGAGGCCCCGAGCCAGCCATGCACCCCCCGCAGAGCGCCAGGGCTCCCGAGAGGCCACCCGGGCCGCGCGGCCGCCGCCGCTCGCGCGGCTGGTTGCCAGGCGTGCGCCCGAGGGCTAGCCTTCCGCGCCTCGCCCCGCCGCGCGTCGCCGCGGCCTCGCAGGAGGGTCTCGCATGTCCTCGCGTTCTCGTCCGCCGGCCGCCGCGCTGGCGCTGGTCCTCTGCCTGGCCGGCGCGGCGCGGGCGCAGCAGGTCGCGCCCGAGGAGCTCGTGCTCGACAACGGCATGAAGTTCCTGCTCCTCCCGCGCAAGGACCAGCCGGGCTCGATCACGGCCGGGTGGGTCGCCAAGGTCGGCTCGGTCGACGAGCGGCCCGGGATCACCGGGATCGCGCACTTCTTCGAGCACATGATGTTCAAGGGCACGCGCACGATCGGGACGCGCGACCCGGCCCAGGACGCGAAGCTCTCGGCCGAGCAGCACCGCCTGCGCGGCGAGCTGCGCAGGCTGCACCTGGGCCAGCAGTACCGCCGCTGGCGCCTGGGCGAGATCACCGACCCCTGGGACCCGAAGCACGACACCGACGACATGAAGGCGCTGCGCGCCGAGCTCGCGAAGGTCGTCGAGGCGCAGCGGGCGATCATCGTCAAGGACGAGTTCGACCAGATCTACACGAAGCTCGGCGGGACGCGCATGAACGCGTTCACGAGCCACGACCTGACCTTCTACTTCATCACGGTCCCGGGCAACAAGCTGGAGCTGTGGGCGTGGATGGAGTCGGACCGGCTCCACGACTCGGTGTTTCGCGAGTTCTACAGCGAGCGCGACGTCGTCCACGAGGAGCGGCGCATGCGCACCGAGTCGACGCCGACCGGCGTGTTCTCGGAGCAGTTCGACGCCATGTTCTGGGCGTCGTCGCCCTACGCCTGGCCCGTGATCGGCTGGCCGACCGACCTCAACTCGTACACGTTCGAGCAGGCGCAGGGCTTCTTCCGCACCTACTACCGGCCGAACAACCTCGTCGGCGTGATCGTCGGCGACTTCGACCTCGCGCAGGCGCGGACGCTCGTGCCCCGCTACTTCGGGCGGCTCGAGCGGGGCGAGGACCCGCCCACGGTCGTGACGCTCGAGGTCGAGCAGCGCGCGCCGATCCGCATGGAGGCCGAGGTCGAGGCCGCCCCCGAGGTCGAGGTCCGCTACCACTCGGTCCCGTTCGACCACCCCGACGAGTTCGCGCTCGAGATCCTGGCCGAGCTCCTGAACGGGCGGACCGGCCGGCTCTACCGCGCGCTCGTCGAGGGCAAGGAGCTCGCGACGCAGGCGGGCGTCCGCCAGGACTCGCGCAAGTACGGGGGCGCGTTCTCGTTCTCGGCCGAGTGCAAGGGCGACGTCGACCCGGCCGCGGTCGAGCGCGCGTGGTTCGAGGAGGTGATCCGCCTCGTCGAGGAGCCGGTGGCCGCCCGCGAGCTCGAGAAGGTGAAGAACCGCGTGCTCGCCGACAGCTTCCGCCGGCTCGAGGACAACTACTTCCTCATGCTCCAGCTCGGCTACTACGAGGCGCTCGGCGGCTGGCGCTACATCAACGAGGCGCCGGGCAAGCTGGCCGCGGTCACGGCCGAGGACATCCAGCGCGTCGCGCGGACCTACCTCAAGGAGACGAACCGGGCGACCGCGCTGTTCCGCCGCAAGGCGGGCGCGGCGCAGTCGCCCGCCGACGCGGCGCTCGAGAAGCTCCCGGCCAACCTGCGCCCCATGGCGAAGCAGGCCATGGGGCAGCTCGCGCAGATGACCGACCCCGCGCAGGTCCAGGCCGAGCTCGCGCAGCTCGAGGCCCAGCGCGCGCAGGTCCCGCCCGACTACCACCCGCTGATCGACTTCGTGCTCGAGCGCATGCGCGAGCGCCTCGCGGCGCTCCAGGAGGGCAAGTGAACGTCTTCCGTCGCCCTCGCCGGTCCGCCGGCGCCCTGCTCCTCGGCGCCTCGAGCGCCGGCCTCCTCCTCGGCGCGTCCCTGCTCGGCCCAGGCCGCGCGGCCGCGCAGGACCGCCCGGCGGACGCGCTCCCGAAGCGCCCCGAGGAGCTCGCGTTCGCGCCGCTCGCCTTCGAGCTGCCCGACCCGGGGAAGCTCCGCCACGTGCTCCCGTCGGGCGTCCCCTGCTACGTGTCGCCCAACCGCTCGCTCCCGCTCGTGAAGATCTCGTTCACGTTCCGGGGCGGGCGCTACCTCGACGCGCCCGGGGCCGAGGGCGTCGCGGGCGCCATGGGCAGCATGCTCCGGCGCGGCGGCACGAAGTCGCACGCCCCGAGCGACTTCGACGACGCGCTCGACTTCCTGGCCGCCAACGTGGGCGCCGGGACGAGCGAGTACCGGACCGAGGCCTCGCTCGACGTGCTGACGCGCAACCTCGAGCAGGCCCTGCCCCTGTTCATCGAGATGCTCCGCGCGCCGCGCTTCGACGCCGAGCGGCTGCGGCTCTACAAGCAGGAGGTCCTCGAGGCGCTCAAGCAGCGCAACGACGACGCGGGCTCGATCCTCGGCCGCGAGTGGTCCGCGCTGATGTACGGCCCGACCCACTTCAAGGGCCGCCAGCCGACGAAGGCCTCGGTCGAGGCGCTCGACGAGGCCGCGCTGCGCGCCTTCCACGCGCGCGTCGTCCACCCGGGCAACCTCGTGATCGGGGTCACGGGGGACGTCGACCCGAAGGAGATCACGGCGCGGCTCGAGGCGGCGCTCGCCGGGTGGGCCAAGGGCGAGCGCGTCCCCGACCCGCCGGCCGAGGCCGCGCAGCCGGCCCCCGGCGTCTACCGGGTCGAGAAGGACATCCCGCAGGGGAAGGTGTACATCGGGCACCGCGGCGTGCAGCGCGACCACCCGGACGCGATCGCCCTGCGCGTGCTGTCCGAGATCCTCGGGAGCGGCGGGTTCACGAGCCGGATCACGAAGCGCGTCCGCTCGGACGAGGGGCTCGCCTACGACGCGCACGCGGTGGTGATCCCGGGCCTGTACTTCCCGGGCGAGTTCCGGGCCGCCTACCAGAGCAAGAGCCGGACGGTCGCGCTCGCGGCCAAGCTCGTGCTCGAGGAGGTGGCGAAGGTCCGCGCCGAGCCGGTCACCGCGCAGGAGCTCGAGACGGCGAAGGGCTCGATCATCGAGGGCTTCCCGCAGACGTTCGGCTCGCCCGCGGCGACGGTCGGGCTCCTCGTCGAGGACGAGCTCACGGGCCGCTCGTTCGACTACTACCGGACCTACCGCGACAAGGTCCGCGCGCTGACCGCGGCCGACCTCCTCCGCGTGGCGAAGGAGCAGCTCCACCCCGAGAAGATGGCGATCCTCGTGGTCGGCAAGTGGGAGGAGATCGCGCCCGGCGACCTCGAGGGCCGCGCGTCCATGAAGGACCTGTTCGAGGGCAAGGTGACCGTCCTGCCCCTGCGCGACCCGCTCACGCTCGAGCCGCTGCAGTAGCCCGCCGGGAGCTGGGTGGCGCCCTCCGGGCTCCACCCAGCTCCCGGATGGGTCCCGCGTGGGGATCGGCCGCGCCTCGGACCGGGAGGGCGCGGCAGCCCCGCCGACGCGCCGAGGCCTCGGCCCGGTGGGGCAGGCTACGGCGGCTCGAGCACGAGCCGGTAGCCCTTGCCGTGCACGGTCAGGAGCGCGCGCGGGGCCGACGGGTCACGCTCGAGCTTCCGGCGCAGGCGGGCCACGTGGTTGTCGACCGTGCGCGAGCCGGCGTCGGCGAACGGGCCCCACAGCTTGCGCATGACCTCGAGCCGGTCGAGCGTGTGCCCCGGCGCGCCGCGCAGGAGCCGCAGGAGCTCGGCCTCGGTCGTCGTGAGCGGGTGCTCGCGCCCGTCGCGGCGCGCGAGCCGCCGGTCGAGGTCGACCTCGACGCCGGGGCAGCGGAAGCGCTCGGGCGCCGGTCCGGGGCCCGGGGCCGCCGGCGGCGCCGGCCCGGCCCGGCGCAGGACCGCCCGGATCCGCGCCACGAGCTGCGCGACGCTGAACGGCTTGGGCACGTAGTCGTCGGCGCCGAGCTCGAGCCCGCGCACGACGTCGACGTCGGTCGCGCGGGCCGTGAGCAGGATCACGGGGAGCGCCCGGCCGTCCGCGCGCAGGCGCTCGAGCACGGCGAACCCGTCGAGCCCCGGGAGCATGACGTCGAGGAGCACGAGGTCGACGGGCGGGGCCGCGGCGAGCCGGCGCAGCCCCTCCTCGCCCGTGGGCGCGTGCTCGACCTCGAACCCCTCGTGGCGGAGGTTGAAGGCGATCCCCTGCGCGAGCAGCGCCTCGTCCTCGACGATCAGGACCCGGCCGGCCATGCCGCATGCTCGCCGCCGGCGGCCGGCAGGGGAAGCGGGCCCCGGGCGGTCTCGTCGCCCGCCCGGAGGAGCCTCCATGGCCTACGTCGACGGCTTCGTGCTGCCCGTGCCGCGCAAGGACCTGCCCGCCTACCGCAAGCTCGCCCTGCTCGCGGCGAAGGTGTGGCGCGAGCACGGCGCGCTCGAGGTCGTCGAGTGCGTGGCCGACGACGTGCGGACGGGGAAGGTCACGTCGTCCCCGCAGGCCGTGAAGCTGAAGCGGGGCGAGGTCGTCGTGCTCTCGTGGATCCGCCACCGGTCGCGCGCGCAGCGCGACCGCGTCATGAAGGAGGTCCTGGCCGACCCGCGGCTCCAGCGCCTCCCCGAGCGCATGCCCCTCGACGCCGTGCGCATGTTCTGGGGCGGGTTCACGCCGATCGTCGAGCGGTAGCCGCCGGGGCGCGGGCGCGGCCGCGCGGGGCTCGCCCCGTCGGCTGCCCGCGCTATGCTCGGGCCCGCGGTCGGGGCGTGCGGCCCCGCGCGCGGCGGCGAGGTGGCGGTGTCGAAGGTCGTGCTCGAGCGCGCGGGGGTCGCCGCGCGGATCTGGATCGATCGGCCGGACGTCCACAACGCGTTCGACGACGAGGTGATCGGGGGCCTCGAGCGCGCGATCGACGAGGCCGCGGCCGACCCCGCCGCGCGCGCGATCGTGCTCGGCGGGCGCGGGCGGAGCTTCTCGGCCGGCGCCGACCTGGCGTGGATGCGCCGCGCGGCCGACTACACGCCCGAGGAGAACCGCGCCGACGCGGCGCGCCTCGCCGCCATGCTCCGGCGGCTCGCCGAGGCGCCGAAGGTGACGATCGCGCGCGTCCACGGCCCGGCCATGGGCGGCGGGCTCGGGCTCGTCGCGGCCTGCGACCTCGCGGTCGCGACCGCCGGCGCGAGGTTCGGCCTGTCCGAGGTCAAGCTCGGGCTGATCCCGGCCGTGATCTCGCCGCACGTGCTCGCGAAGGTCGGGCCCGGCCACGGGCGCGCGCTGTTCGTCACGGGCGAGCGGTTCGACGCGCGGACCGCCGAGCGGCTCGGGCTCGTCACGCGCGTCGTCGACGACGAGGCCGCGCTCGACGCGGCCGTGGACGAGCTCGTGGCGCAGGTGCGCACGAGCGGGCCCGAGGCCGTCGCCGCGGCGAAGGAGCTCGTGCGCGTCGTGCCGACCCTGACCCCGGCCGACGCCGACGCCTGGACGGCCGGGCAGATCGCGGCGCGCCGCGCGACGCCCGAGGCCCGCGAGGGGATCGCCGCGTTCCTCGCCAAGCGCCCGCCGGCCTGGGCCGTCGGCCCCGACGAGCCGGGCGCGTGAGGCCCGGCCGCCCCCCGGTCGTCGACCCCGCGCGCCTGCCGCGGGCCGTGACGGTCTACGAGGTCGGCCCGCGCGACGGGCTGCAGAACGAGGCCAGCGCGCTCCCGACCGCGGTCAAGCGCGCCTTCGTCGAGGACCTCGCGGCGGCCGGGCTGCGCTGGGTCGAGGCGACGAGCTTCGTCCACCCGCGCTGGGTCCCCCAGCTCGCCGACGCGGCCGAGCTCCTGGCCGGGCTCGCGCGCGCGCCCGACGCCCGCTACCCGGTGCTCGTCCCGAACGAGAAGGGGCTCGACCGCGCGCTCGCGGCCGGCGTCGACGCCGTGGCCGTGTTCGCGGCCGCGACGGACGGGTTCTCGCAGCGCAACCAGAACGCGCCCGTGGCCGAGGTCATGGCGGGGCTGCGCCCGGTCGTCGAGCGCGCGCGGGCGGCCGGCCTGTGGGTGCGCGGCTACCTCTCGGTGTGCTGGGGCTGCCCGGTCGATGGCGCGGTGGCGCCGGCTCAGGTCGCCGCGCTCGCGCGCGACCTCGTGGGCCTCGGCGTCGACGCCGTGAGCCTGGGCGACACGGTCGGCGTCGCGACGCCGGGCGGGGTCGAGCGCGTGCTCGACGCCGTCGCGGTCCACGCGGCGCCCGAGCGGCTCGCGCTGCACATGCACGACACGCGCGGGGCGGCGCTCGCGAACTGCTTCGCGGGGCTCCTGTGGGGCGTGACGACGTTCGACGCGAGCGCGGGCGGGCTGGGCGGCTGCCCCTACGCCCCGGGCGCGTCCGGCAACCTCGACACCTGCGACCTCGTGCACCTGCTCGACGGGCTCGGCGTCGCGACCGGGGTCGACGTGGAGGCCGTGCGGCGCGCGGCCACCCGCCTCGTGCCCTACCTGGGGCGCCCCCTGCCCGGGCGCTACAGCCGGGCGGGCGCGTTCCGCCCCGCCCCGGGGTGACGCCCGGTCACCCGGGGCCTCGGGTTGAACTTCGATTTTTGTTCTGGTAGGCTGCCCCGCGGAGAGGGGGAACAGAGCATGAACCTCACGGCCCGCCAGCACCAGATCATCACCTACATCTGGAAGTATCGGAAGCGCAACGGCCTGGCCCCGACGCTCGCGGAGATCGCGGGGAACCTGGGGATCTCGAAGGTCACGGTCCACGAGCACATCGCCCAGCTCGAGCGCAAGGGCGCGCTCGAGAAGGAGCCGTTCCTGTCGCGCTCGACGCGCCTGACCCGCAAGATGGCGAAGGAGCTCGAGAAGACCGCGGCCGAGCAGTCCCGGTTCATCGGCGTCGAGGACCCCGAGCCGGGGGCCGCGGGCGAGGAGCGCGCGCCGGCCGAGCGCGCGAGCAGCGGGGCGCGCAAGCGGCGGAGCACGACGCTCCCGCTCCTGGGCTCGATCGCGGCGGGGCGCCCGCTCGAGGCGATCGAGGAGCGCGACGTGGTCGACGTGGCGGACATCTGCAACCTCGACCGCGCGAACTACATGCTCCGGGTCAAGGGCGACTCCATGATCGAGGACGGGATCTGCGACGGCGACTTCGTGCTCGTCGAGAAGCGGAGCACGGCGAGCGACGGCGAGACCGTGGTCGCGATCCTCGAGAACAACGAGGCGACGCTCAAGCGGTTCTACCGCCAGCGCAAGCGCTTCAAGCTCGAGCCGGCGAACGCGGCGCTCAAGCCGATCTACACGGACAAGCTCGAGATCCGCGGCGTCGTCGTCGGCGTCCTCCGGCGGTACTAGGGCCCGCCCCCGAAGCCATCGCGGCCGCTGGCGAGGCGGGAGCGAAGTCATCGGTGCTGGAGGCACCATGACGAGCGACCAACGAAGCCAGCGGCCGCGAGGGCTTCGAGGGCCCCTCGAGCCGCCGGGATTGACAGCCCTCCCCGACACCCGTAGGATCCGCGACCGATCGGGGCGTGGCTCAGTCTGGCTAGAGCGCTGCGTTCGGGACGCAGAGGTCGGAGGTTCGAATCCTCTCGCCCCGATCCGCGAAGGGCCGGAGTCTCACGACTCCGGCCCTTCGCATTGGTTCCCGCCGCGGGGATCGTCGGGTGGCCCGGCCCTCGCACGCGTGCGACGATCCGGCCCATGCTGGACGCGTTCAAGCGGGCGCTCGGCGGCGGGGACCCGGCCGCGCGACGGGTGGACCTCGAGGCCGAGCGGGCGCGGCTGCTCGAGGGGATCGAGGACCGGCGCCGGGCGCTCGAGGCGCTGCGCGGGCGGCGGCTCGAGGCGCTGTTCCCGAGCGGGGCGGTCGAGGGGTTCGTGGGACCCGAGGCGGGCGGGCCGCGGTTCCCGGGGCTCGACCCGATCAACCTCGAGGAGGACGAGCCGCAGAGCTGGGCCGTGGCCGTCGCGAACCGGATCGTCGACGGCTTCCCCGGCGGCGAGGCGCTCCTCTCGCAGCTCGACCGGACGTGGGCCGCCTACGCCGAGGCGAACTGGCTGCGGGTCGTCCCGGGCGGGCCCCACGGCGAGCTGCTCGCCTGGCGCGACCAGGTCCTCGCGGCCTGGGACGTGCCGCGCGACGTGCCGCTCTACCTCACGCAGGGCGGCGGGCACCGCGTCTACGGCTGCAAGGCGCCGTTCGTGGTCCTCGACCTGTTCGCGCTCGCCCCGCTCGACGAGGACGAGCGGCGGTTCGTGGTCGCCTCGAGCCTGGGGCCGCTGTTCTTCGGCTACCTGCGGATCTTCGCCTTCCACCGGCTCATGGAGGTGCTCGACAAGATGCCCTCCGTGGGCGGGCTGGTCGCCAAGGGCCTCGGGCTGATCCCCGTGTTCGGGCACACGATCTCGCGGGGGCTCGAGCTCGCGCGGAGCCTCAACGACCAGTTGATCCGCAAGACGAACCTGATCGCCGGCGTCCGCCAGCACGTCCTCTGCGACCGGCTGGCCGTGCTCGCGCTCGGCGACCCGGCGCCCGCCCGGCGCGCGTTCGCCAAGATCGCCGTCGGCGCCCAGCCCGCCCTGGGCGCGGTCGACGCGCAGCTCGTCGCCCAGGGCGCCGCGCTCCACGCGCGGCTCGAGCAGGGCGACGTCGACCTCCAGATGCTCTCGGTGATCGGGCCCGGCGCCCCGTTCGCGGCCTACCGCGCGCACCGCCTCGACCAGTGGCTCGCGGGCGACCGCGCCGACCGCCTGCGCCGGGGGTTCTTCGTCACCCGCGAGCGCCTGGCCGAGTACCGGCGCGCCGACGCGGCGCTCGAGGAGGAGCTACGCCTGCACCAGCAGCGCCTGCTCGAGCTGCACGAGCGGCTCACGCGCGTCGAGGCGGACCTGCTCCGCGCGGCGGCGGCGGAGGAGCCGGCGGGGTAGCTGGCGCGGCCCCGGCGGCCCGCGCCGGTCGCACGGCCCGGCGCGCCGTGCGAGCATGCCGCCCCGCGTGGGCGGGGGCCGCGAGGCGCCGCGGGCCCGCGCGTCAGGAGGCGCCCCGGTGACGCTCGACCTGTCGCTGCGCGGACGGCGCGCGCTCGTGTGCGGCGCGAGCCAGGGGATCGGCCGGGCGACCGCCCTCGCCCTGGCCGGGCTCGGCGCGCGTGTGACGGCGCTCGCGCGCTCGGCCGAGCGGCTCGCGGCGCTCCTGCCCGCGCTCCTCGCGGCCGGAGCGGAAGAGGCCCACGCCCTCACGGCCGACCTCGACCGCCGCGACGACCTCGAGGCGCTCGTGCGCGCGGACCTCGCGGCCCACGGGCCCGTCCACGTGCTCGTGAACAACGCGGGCGGCCCGCCCGGCGGCCCCCTGCTCGAGGCCGGCGACGAGGCGTTCCTCGCGGCCTTCGGGCGCCACGTGCTCGCGCCGCAGCGCCTCGTGCGCCTCGTCCTCCCCGGCATGCGCGAGGCCGGGTGGGGCCGGATCGTGCAGGTCGTCTCCACGTCGGTCCGCGAGCCGATCCCGAACCTCGGCGTGAGCAACACCGTCCGCGGCGCCGTCGCCTCCTGGGCCAAGACGCTCGCGCGCGAGCTGCCCCCGGGGGTCACGATCAACTGCGTGCTCCCGGGCTACACGGACACGGAGCGGCTCGGGGCGCTCGCCGAGGGCAACGCGGCGCGCCGCGGGACGACGCCCGAGGCCGTGCGCCGGGAGTGGCTGGCCGGCGTCCCGGAGGGGCGGCTGGGGCGGGCGGACGAGCTCGCGGCGGCCGTGGCGTTCCTGTGCTCGCCCGCCGGGAGCTTCGTGCGCGGCGTGTGCCTGCCCGTCGACGGCGGGCGGCTGCACGCGATCTGAAGGGGGAGGGAGGAAGAGGGAGGGGGGAGAAGAGGGGGGAGGAAGAGGGAAGAGGGAGAAGAGGGAGGGCAAGGGCAAGGGCAAGGGCAAGGGCAAGGGGGAGTACGTGGACTGGGACATTTTCTTCTCGATCAGCCAGACGCCCGTGGACGGCGTGACGCCGCCCGAGCGGGCCATGTTCTCGAACTTCTTCGAGCAGGCCGTCGCCGCCGACGAGCTGGGCTTCGGGACCGCGTGGGTCGCCGAGAGCCACCTCTCGAGCGAGGTCCAGAAGCGCACCTCGCACCCGGTGATCCCGCACTGGCAGGGCGAGGTCGGGCTCAACTGCGACATCCTCCAGCTCGCGCACCAGGTGTTCCGGCGCACGCGGCGGCTCGAGGTCGGGTCGGCCGTCATGAACATCCTCTGCAGCGGCGGCCCGATCGCGCACGCCGAGCGGGTCGCGACGTTCTGCGCGCTCCACGGCGTCGACCCGGCCGAGCGGCGCCGCCTCCACGTGGGCTTCGCCGCCGGGCGCTTCGACTTCATGAACCGCGCCATGGGCGTCGGCCCGCGCAGCCCCCTCGAGGAGGCCGCCTGGCCCGTGCTCAAGGGCAAGGTCTTCGCCGAGGCGGCGGAGGTCTTCCTGCGCCTGCTCCGCGGCGACGCGCTCTCGAGCGACGAGGTCCGCCGGACGACGCTCGCCCGCGCCGACTTCCGCTCGGACGAGGCCTGGGCCAAGGTCGCCGACCTGGCCGGGGTCGCGCGCGACGCCGTCCTCGACGTCCCGCGCCGCTGGAGCTTCGAGGTCCTCAAGGTCGTGCCCCAGGCCTGGCGGCGCGACCTGCTCCAGCTCGTCGTGGGCAGCCACGAGCCGGCCACGCAGGTCGAGGTGAACCGGATCCTGCCCGTGCAGGTCTTCAACCTCTCGATCACGAAGCCCGAGGTGATCGACGAGACGCACCGGCGCATGGCCGCGGCCTACCACCCCGACGGGGGCCCGTGGCGGCGGGCCTACATGCCGCGGACCGTGTTCGTGTTCCTGAACGAGCGCGACGGGCTCTCGCCGGCCTCGCGCCGCGCGGCCGCGCGCGAGGAGGCCCGCGCGGCGCTCTCGGCCTACTGGACGGCGCTCGAGGGCACGCTCGACCCGAAGAAGGTCGAGGGCGCGGCCGACAACGCGCTCGTGGGCGACGCCGACGAGGTCGCCGAGCAGGTCGTGGCCCGGTTCCACCCCGAGGACCGGCTCATGCTCTGGTTCGACTTCTTCAACCACGACTCGGGGCGCGTCGTCGAGAACATGGCCCGGTTCATGGAGCGCGTCGTCCCGCGCGTCCGGGAGCGCCTGGCGTGACGGCCGCCGACCCGGCGGCCCGGGCCCTCGCCCGCGACGCCTCGCTCGACGTGCCGCCGAGCGCGCGCGGGATCTACCCCGCGAGCCCGCTCGGCGACGGCGACGCGCGCCTGCCGACCGGGCGCGACGTGGCCTGGGAGCCGCTCGTCGACTACCGCCGGCACGGGGTCAGCGAGACGACGATCCACGGGGCCGTCGCCTGGGCCACGCCCGAGGGCGTCGTCCACAGCTTCGGCGGCGACGTGCTGTGCTACGGGCGGAGCATGATGAAGCCGCTCATGCTCAAGGTCTTCGCCGACGCGCTGGCGCCCGTCCTCGACGGCCGGCAGCGCGCGATCTCCGTCGCGAGCCACAACGGCGACACCGAGCACGTCGCGGCCGCGCAGTCGATCCTGCCGCCCGACGAGCACGGGCTCATGCAGACGCCGCTCGACGTCCCGCTCGTGCAGTTCGGGCGCCAGGTCCGCCGGCCGCGCCGCTGGTTCCACACCTGCTCGGGCGAGCACGCCGCGATCCTCCGCGGCTGCCGGCTGCGCGGCTGGCCGCGCGTCGGCTACACGCTGCCGTCGCACCCGCTGTTCCCGGCCTACCTCGACGTGCTCCGGCGCACGCTCGGCCCCGGCTGGGCCCCGCTCCGCGTCGCGCGCGACGGCTGCGGGCTGCCCACCGTCTCGAACACCGTCTCCGAGCTGGCCCGGCTCATGGCGGCCCTCGCCCGACACCGCGAGGAGGACTGGATCTGGCAGGCGATGGTCGAGCACCCCGACCTCGTGGGGGGCTTCAACCGCCTCGACAGCACGATCCTCAAGACCTGCGGCGGGGCGGTGCTGGCCAAGGAGGGCGCCGACGGGCTGCTCGGGCTGGCGGTCGTCCACCCGGACTGGCCGCGCGGGCTGGGGGTCGTGATCAAGATCGCGCACGGCTGGAACCCGCGCGCGACCTGGTACGTCGCGCGCGCCGTCCTCGGCGTGCTCGGGTTCCAGCTCCGCAACCCCTACGCGCTGCACCGCCAGAAGGCGTTCCTCGTCCCGGGCGTCGTCCCGCCCGAGCGCCAGGCCGCCCTCGAGCGCCTACCCACCTGGGACGCCTGGGACCCCGACCGCGACCGCTACGTGGAGACGCGGGGCCTCGGCGCGCCTGCGGCGCACCGAGACCCCGCGCCTCCACGATAGGGAAGGCGCCGCGGGGCGGCGGACTCGGCGGGACCAGGACCCCGCGGGGTGGAGTCGCGGGATCGCGCACCAGGAGGCCGCGCCGGCTCGCGCGGCGCAGGTTCGTGCGGCGGACTCTTGCCCCCTGCCCCAGAGATCCGTCGGCTCTCTGGGGCAGGGCACTACCGTACGCGCAGCCCGCGCGCGAAGGCCTGGAAGCCGGGGCTGGAGCGGATCGGGGCCCAGCGCGGGTCCTCCTGGACCCAGACCGAGAGCTCGCCCGCGTAGCCGTCGGCCGGCGGCTGCGCGGGGACCTGCGCGAGCAGGCGCAGCGCCTCCTCGGGGCGGTGCGGGGCGAGGACCCAGGCGCGCCAGAGGAGGTGCCAGTGGGCGCCGATCGCGCCCGGGTCGGCCGGGCGCGCCGCGACGACGCGCCCGGCGAGGTCGAGGTCGCGCGCGGCCCGGTCGGCGCGCCCGGCGGCGCCCGCGAGCGCGGCGCGCAGCCAGAGCAGCCCGCCCAGCGTCGGGTCCCGGGCGAGCGCCCAGTCGACGTGCGCCGCGACCTCCGCCGCGTCGGCCGGGCTCCACTCCTCCTCGCCCGGGTAGAGGACGGCCAGGACCTCGGCGAACAGCCGGGGGACGTGGTTCGCCGCGACCTCCGGCGCCCGGGCGACCAGGGTCAGCATCTCCTGGTCCGGCGGGAGCCGGCGGTAGCGGAACGCCTTGCGCCAGTCCCTGCGCGCCTCGTGGAACCAGGCCGCGAGCCGGAGCGGGTCGAGGCGGACGACCTCGACCTCCTCGAGGTATCCCTCCGCGACCCCGTCGTCGTCGTCGCGCCGCTCGAGGCGCACGGCGAGCTCGTGGCGGCCGGTGAGGGACGTCGGGTCGAGCGCGACGAGCTCGCGCCCGAGCGCGATCGCGCGCTCGTTGTCCTCCCGGGGTAGCGGCCCCAGGGTCGCGAACAGCGCCCGCGCGCGCTCGCGGTCCGCGTCGGCGACCCGCGGCCGGAGGCGGACCGGGGGGAGCGCGCCCGACCAGAGGGCGGCCACGTCGGGGGGGAGCGCGGGCGCGGGCGCGGGCGCGCCGCCGACGAGCGCCTCGAGGGCGGCGACCTCGGCCGCGAGCGGGGACTCGAGGGGGGGGGCCT
>JANJTH010000513.1 GCA_024711205.1 Planctomycetota bacterium
GTGGCGCCCGCGGGCGCGGCGCGGACCGTCGTGGCCGCGCCCGTCGCGGCGCGGCAGGCCGCGACCCCCGTCGCGTCCTCGGGCGTCCGGGCGACCGTCACGGCGACCGCTCCAGGCGCGGCGCCGGCCGGGGTCGCGACCGTCGTCGCGCGGGGCTGGGGCGTCCGCTGGACGCGCACGGGCCGCTGGGACCTCGACCCCGAGGCGACCGTGTCGGTCCTGCTCGAGCGGACGGACGCCGCGGGCGCGGTCGTCGAGACCGTCCTCGTCGCGGCGGGCGTCCCGGCCGCCCAGGGCTTCGTCGCGGTCGGCGTCGACGCGCTCGCGCCGGGGACCTGGCGCGCGCTCGTCCTCAAGGACGGCGACGCCGAGACGGGCGCGCGCTCCGCGACGATCCGGCGCTGAGCGCGAGGTTCAGGGGCGCTGACGGTCCGGGGCGCGGGCGGTAGAGTCGCCGTCCGCGCCCGGCGCCGGCGCACGACAGGAGGTCGTCATGTGCTGCTTCTCGGGTCCCGTGCGGGACGTCTCGGCGACGAAGATCTTCGCGCGGCTCGAGCCCGCGGCCGAGGGCGCGCCGGCCCGGCAGGTGATCGCCTACGCCATGGAGCTCACGGCCGCGCAGGACGTGGCCATGGTCCTGCCGCTCCCGACCCCCGCGGACTCGCCCGAGGACGCGGTGCGCTTCGTGAACCTCGAGGGCTACCCCGAGCTGTTCGACCGCCTGTTCGAGGCGTTCCCGCGCCCGCAGAGCCGGGGGCGCGGCCTGGACTCGGACTCGCTCGCGCCCAACGAGGGCAAGCGGCTCGAGGTCCACGCGGTTGGCGCGTTCGAGGCCTCATTCGTCCCGCGCCGCGCCGACTTCGCGCGGCTCGACGCGCGGTTTCGCCTGCCCGAGCGGGCCTGGGACGGCCTGCCGGGCTACGCCGACTTCGGGTTCGCCGTGTTCAAGCTCAAGGCGGGCGAGCGCAAGAAGGTCCACCCCATGGCCTTCTCGTTCCCGACCCGGCATCCGACGCGGCTGTTCTTCCCGACCGTCCACGTCCACGACGGGACGGCCCCCGCGCAGGCCCGGTTCGACCACACGCTCTACTGGCAGGTCGCGCCCGAGCAGGAGGTCGAGGGCGACGAGCAGGCGCGCTGGCAGGAGTCGCCCGGGACGGCCGACGCCCACGTCGACGCGAAGAAGGCCCAGGGCCTCGTGCGCGGCGACTGGCACCTGCACATGCACGCGATCGTCGGACGCCGCCCGAACCGGGACGTGCTCCTGCGCGTGAAGTAGCGGCGCCGTCGAGGAGCCCCCCGGGCCGGCCTACTCGAGCCGGAGGACGGGCCAGCCCCGCGCCTCGGCCAGGAGCTCCTCCCAGCCCCGCTCGAAGTCCCGGCGGCTCGTCTCGAGGTCGTCGGTCGAGGTCCACTGCGCGTCGTCGTCACGGTCCTGCGTCATGGCAACCCCCTGGGCTCGCCCGGCCGAGAGAGCACGGGCCGGGCCAACGCCAAGCCCCGGGGCCGCGGGCGCGCGCCGTCGTCGCGAGGGCCGCGCGGGGGCGCCGAGCAGGTCTCCGCCGGGCCTGGGCTTACCCCCGGCGAGCCGCGCGGCCCGGACGGCCACGCATGGATAAGCCCTTGCCGTGCAGCGAGAAGGCCGAGCTGCCCCCGAGCGCGGCGCCGAGGTCGATTGGGTCCCGGCCGGGCGGCCCGTGCGGAGGATCCGAAAAGGAGCGCACTCGACGGCGACGGGTCGGGTTCCGCCACGCGGCGGAATCACCGCGCAGGGGGTGCGCGCGCCGCGCGGCTACTCGGCCGCGCGGCGCGCCTGCTCGAGCAGGTCCTCGAGGGTGGCCCGCCGCGGCCCCGGGGGCGTCCGCTCGAGCGCGCGCTCGAAGTCGTCGCGCGCGGTCCGGGGGTCGGTCGCGAGCCGCGCCAGTCCGCGGATCGTGAGCAGGTCGGGCCTTCCGGAGTCGAGCCGGAGCGCCCGGTCGCACGCCGCGATCACGTCGGCGGGGGGCGCCCCGGCCTCGTGCCGGGCCATGGCGAGGGCGCCCCACACGTTGTCGTCGTCGGGGCGCTCGGCGGCGACGCGCTCGAGGTCGGCGATCGCCTCGGCGAACCGGCCGAGCCGCAGCAGGACGAGCCCGCGGTGCGCGCGCCCCTCGAGGTGCCCCGGCTCGAGCGCGAGGGCCCGCTCGACCTCGACGAGGGCCTGCTCGAGGCGGCCCCGGGTGCCGGAGACGATCGAGAGCTGGACCCAGGCGTGGGCGCTGAACGGGTCGAGCGCCGTCGCGCGGAGGCCGGCCTCGGCCGCCGGGTCGAGCTCGCCCAGGCGCTGCCGGCCCGCGGTCAGCGAGGCCCACGTGAGCGCGTCCTCCGGGTCCAGCGCGGCCGCGCGCTCGAGGTGCGGCAGGCCGGCGCGCGCGTCGCCGAGCAGGACCGTGAGCTGCCCGCGCAGGCGCCAGGCCACGGCCCGCTCGGGCGCGAGCTCGACGACCCGCTCCATGTCGAGCAGCGCGGCGTGCAGGTCCCCCGCGACGTAGCGCTCGATCGCCCGCACCTCGTGGGCCCAGGCGCGCTGCGCGCCCCAGGCGATCTCACCCGCGGCGGGGAGCCCGAGGGCCGGCGTGTAGGGCCCCCCCTCGGCCCGCGTCTCGTTGCGCGCGAGCGCCCAGGCCCGCGCGTCGCCGCGCCCGCTCGCGACGAGGGCGCGCGCGGCGCCCGCCGCGCGCGCGTCGTCGAGGTCGGCCACGACGTAGGCCCCCAGCGCGCGGACGTCGTCCTCGTCGAGCCCGCGCGAGGCCGCGAGCGCCGCGAGCGCCCGGCAC
>JANJTH010000537.1 GCA_024711205.1 Planctomycetota bacterium
GCGCCCGTCGCCGCGCCCGCGCCC
This sequence comes from Planctomycetota bacterium, assembly GCA_024711205.1. Lineage (GTDB taxonomy): Bacteria > Planctomycetota > J058 > J058 > J058 > JANJTH01. Next base: position 25 of record JANJTH010000537.1, read on the forward strand.
GGGCACCCGGCGGCGGCCTTCGACCCGGCGGCCAGCCAGGAGCTCGCGCTCGAGGTCCCGGAGCCCCCGGGCGACGAGGGCGAGGGCTCGAGCGGGGACGCCGCGGCGCTCGACGCGGGCGCGTCGGTGGCGGCCGGCGCGCCGCCGGACCCGGCCAGCGTCCGCGAGGAGCTGGCCCGGCTCGCCCGCTACGTCGCGAGCTTCGGCGGGGCCGCCCGCGAGCGGGTCGACCCGCGCACGAGCGAGGGGATCCGGGGCCGGATCGCCCGCGAGGTCGAGCGCGTGCGCCAGCTCGTCGCGGCGGTGGCGGGCGAGGAGCGGGCCGCGTTCGAGCACGACCTGCGCGCCCTGGTCGAGGGCCACCCGGAGGCGCGGGCCGCGCTCGCCGCCGCGCGCGCCTGACCGACGCGGGCCGGATGGACACGACGGACGAGGGCTTCGTCCAGGACTACACGCCGGGGCTGCGGCAGGACCTGTTCATCTACTGCCGGCTCTGTCGCTCGACGTTCCCGGTCTCGTTCAAGCCGCGCCCGCAGGTCCGCCTGCGCTGCCTGTGCGGGCACGAGGCCGCGCTCGCGGGGCTCGACGTGTTCCGCTCGGAGGCGGCCGCGCGCGAGCACGCGGCCCTCTACGAGCGGCTCGTCCGCGCGGCCAAGGACGCGCTGCGCGAGGCGGGCGTCCCGATTCCGCCCTCGGGCAAGTTCCGCGCGCTCGGCGACCCGGCCGACCCGACGACCGTGGTCTCGACCGACCTGCCCTCCGAGGACGCGAGCGACATCGCGAACAGCTACCAGGAGCCGAAGGACGAGAGCGACGAGACCGCGCCGCCCAGCGTGGCCCGGCGGCTCGCCGCGCTCGACGCGCAGGTCGCCGCCGCGGACGCGCCGCTCGAGCGCCACGACGCGCTGACCGACCTGATCGAGTGGACCTGGTGCCGGCGGCACGTGACGCCCGAGCTCCGCGCGCGCCTGCGCGCCGCCTGCCGGGCCGACATCGACCTCGCCGAGGAGGCGATCGCGGACGCGAAGCGACGGCTGCGCGACGGGGTCAAGGTCCGCCTGTCGTTCCTCTCCTTCAAGCACCTCGCGCTCGACCTCGAGGAGGACGACGACCTCGCGGGCGCGCTCGAGGTCGTCGAGCGCGCCCGGGCGCTCGGGCTCAAGGGCTACGACGAGCGGGCGGCCGAGCTCCGGGCCCTGCTCGAGGGGGACGCGTGACGCCGCGGCTCGTGACGATCGGCGTGAGCCACTACTGCGAGAAGGCGCGCTGGGCGCTCGACCGGGCCGGCGTCGTCTACCGCGAGGAACGCCATCCGCCGGTCCTGCACATCCTGGCCGTCCGCCGGGCCGGCGGCCGGCGGACCGCGCCCGTGCTCGTGACGGACGAGGGCGCCCTCACCGACTCGAGCGACATCCTGGCCTGGGCCGACCGGCGCCCGGGCGCGCCGCGCCTGTACCCCGACGACGCCGCCGCGCGCGCGGCCGTCGAGGCGCTCGAGACGCGCTTCGACGAGGAGCTCGGCCCGCACGTCCGGCGCTTCGCCTACGCGCACCTCCTGCCCGACCGCGCGCTCGGCCGGCGGCTGCTCACGCCGGGCGCGCCGCGGCTCGAGCGCGCGCTGTTCTCGCTCGCGACCCCGGCCTTCACGTGGGCCATGCGTCGCGCCATGCGGATCACGCCCGAGGGCGGGGAGCGCTCGCGCGCCCGCGTCGAGGGCGTCCTCGGCGAGGTCGAGGCCCTGCTCGCCGACGGGCGCCCGTACCTCGCGGGGGACGCCTTCGGCGCGGCGGACCTGACCTTCGCGGCGCTCGTGGCCCCGCTCGTGGCCCCGCCCGAGTATGGCGCCCCGCTGCCGGCGCTCGACGCGCTGCCCCCGGCGCTCCGGGGGGCCTGCGAGGCCTATCGCGCCCGCCCGGCCGGGGCCTTCGCGCTCGCGCTCTACCGGCGGCACCGCCGCGCGGCCTGAGCTCGGGGCGGCGCGGGGGCTGGCCCAGGGCGGCGCGCGCCGCCTACCAGTCGATCCGCACGATCGGGCGGTCGTCGCCGCCGCGGACGCCCACGGACAGCTCGCCGAAGAGGTCGACGCCGCGGTCGCGGAGCACGACGCGGCCCGCGTAGCGGACCGTCTTGTCGCCGTGGACGCCGACCGTGACGCCGTGCTCGGCGACGCCGAGGTCGGCCGAGCTCACGAGGAGCAGGTCGACGCGGGCGAGCTCGTCGAGCTCGAGCCGACCGTCGACCACCCGGCAGACCGCGACGAACTCGGCGTAGGAGCCCGGGCGGTCGAGCGACGTCTCGAAGCGCCGGCCCGGGAGGCCGAAGGCGACCCGCGAGCCCGGGGCGAGGTCGAGCCGCACGGGGACCTCGAGCCGCCCGGTCGAGACGCGGGCCTCGCCGTTCGCGACGCGCAGGCGGAGGTCGCCGTCGAGGCTCGCGCGGGCGGCGCCCAGGATCCGGGCCTCGAGCAGCCCGGCCGCGACGTCCGTCGTCGAGACGACGACGCGCGAGGACACGCGCCCGGTCAGCTCGAAGCTGCCGTCCGCGAGCGTACGGGCCGAGGCGACGTCGAGGGTCGCCGTCGACCCGGCCGCGAGGGTCGTCGTGAGGTGGCCGGAGCGGTCGGCCGGGCGCGTGACCACACGCGTCGTCCCGCCCGGGATCCTCAGCGTCCGGCCGACGTGGATCGTGTCCGACGCGAGCCCGTTCTCGGCCTTGAGCGCGGCGACCGTCGTCCCGTAGCGGGCGGCGAGCCGCGAGAGGGTGTCACCGCGGACGATCTCGTGCGTGCGGGCGGCGGCGGCGATCGTCCCGCTGGCCTCGTCGCGGGCGAGCCCGGTCGCGGAGACCCGCGCGTCGTCGTCGAGGCGGACCGTCGCCCGACCCGAGCCCTCCGTGAGCCCGCCCGCGAGCGAGCCGTCGACGCCCAGGGCCCCGTCGATCCGGACCCGGCCGCCCTCGACGCCGCCGTCCCGCGCCACGATCCGCACGTCCGAGAGGTCGAGCCCCGCCTCGACGCGCCCGCGGCCCGCGGCGTCGACCACGACCGGGGCGCCCACGGGGCCCGGCGCGCTCGCCTCGCCCATGGACAGGTCGAGCCGCGCCGCGTCGAGGTCGGCGGCGATCCGCGAGCCGCGCTCGACGCGCGCCCGCGCGCTCGTCCCGCGCTCCATGCCGAAGGCCTCGACGATCCCGGCGCCCACGACCTCGACGTCGGTCGAGGCCGAGCCGTCGAACGTGACGCGGTTCCCGGTCATCGCGACCGAGCCCTCCGCGTGGACGGCCCCGTCGAGGCCCAGGTCGTCGATCGTGAGCCGGTCGGTGCGCAGGCCGGAGATCCCCATCGGCCCGCGCACGTCGAGCGCGTAGGTCCCGTCGCGGAGGACGAGCGCGTCGCCTGCGCCGCCGACGCGGGCCGTGAGGCGGCCGCCGCCCGTCGTGCGGACCTCGGCGGCGCGGACGCTGGCGCCGTCCGGGACGTGGACGCGCACCGCGTTCCCGTGGACGTCCCAGTCCACGCGCCCGTCGACCTCGAGCGCGAGCGCCCCGCCGTTGGCGGGGACCACGAGCCCGTAGCGGCCGTCCAGCGTCGCGCGCGCCGACCGCACGTCGGCCGCGACCGGGCCCGTCTCGATGCTGCGCTCACCGACCGTCAGGTCGACGCGGACCGTGTTCTCGTCGCCGATCGTGCGGAAGGCGCCGTCCGGCCGGACCTCGCCCGCGCCCCGCAGGCGCATCGCCGCGGCCGCCGGCACGTCGCCGAGCGCGTCGGAGCGGAAGGGCGAGCTCGTGGCCCGCACGTCCCAGCGGACCACGGCGTCGAACGAGGTCGTCCCGGCGGCGCCGCCGGCCGGCGCGCCGCCG
>JANJTH010000580.1 GCA_024711205.1 Planctomycetota bacterium
GTCCGGCGCCCCGGGCGGCGCGTCGCCGGCCGGCAGGACCCCGGCGCCGCCGCCGGTCGCGTGCCCGAGGAGCGCCGGGCGCAGCGCGCGGCCCGCCAGCGCGGGGGGCAGCGCCGCGAGCACCTCGTCCCACGCCGCGGGCGCGCCCGTGAAGCCGTGGAGGAGCACGAGCGGGGTCGCGCCCGCGGCGCGCGCCGCGGGGCGGCCCACCGCCTCGCCCGTCACTCGAGCGGGACCACGACCTCGACCGGCCCGTCGCCCCGCGCCCGCAGCGTCCAGCCCTTGGCCTCGGCCTCCGTCACGGCCTGGTCGCCGTCGCGGTGGCAGCGCACCTGGAGCGAGATCGCGGCCCGCTCGAGGTCCGCGTGCGCCGCGAGGACCGACCACATGTCCTCGGTCGACGCGAGCTCGGGGTCGGCCGCCGCCTTCGCGCGCCAGGCCCGGTGCAGGTCGCCCACGAAGGCGACCTGCCAGCGGTCCTCCTCGGGCATGTCTTCGAGCGCGAGCGGCCGCTCGCGCGGTCGCGCCGGGCCGCCGGTCCCCGGGGCGGCGGCGACCGTCGTCGGCCGCGGGCCCCTGGTCCCGCCGGCCTTCGGCATGAGGCTGACCCCCACCGCGACCATGACCATGGCGCCCAGGACGAACCACACGCTCTTCGGGATCGCGATCCCCGAGTCGTACTGGATCCCCGCGCCGTGCTCCGCGCCGAACCGGGGGGGCGGGAGCGGCGGCGCCGGCGCCGTGCTGATCGTGGCCTGGGCCCGCTCCTCGTGCGCCTTCTTCTGCCTGCGCTGGACGGCGGCCTCGTGGGCGTCGACGTCGACGCCGCACTGCGAGCACATGCCGCCGCGCAGCCCGCGGAAGCCGCAGGCCGGGCACGTCCGCGGCGTGCCCGGCGACGTGGCCGTCGTGTCCCCGCGCGGCCCCGCGACCTCCGTCGGCGCGTCGCGCGCCGGGCCCGCGGCCTCGGCCCCGCCCGTCGGCGGGGGCTCGAGCACGGTCGCCAGGTTCGAGCCCGACCCGGCGACGCGCCCCGACGCGCGGGCCGGCCCCGCCGCGACCTTGCTGCGCCAGCCGGTCGCCTCGATCGCGTCGATCAGGTCGTCGGCCTTCGCGTAGCGGCGCGCCGGGTCGAGCGCGATCGCGCGCGCGCACACCTCGTCGAGCCCGGGCGGGAGGTCCTTCGCGAAGTCGCGCGGGCGCGGCGGCTGCTTGCCCTCGAACCGGACCCGCATCTGCGTCGCGAGGACCTGCGACGGGTTGTCGCCCGTGAACGGCACGCGCCCCGCGAGCGCGAGGAACAGCATGACGCCCAGGCTGTAGACGTCGGCCCGCACGTCGACGGTCTTCGCGTCCTCGAACTGCTCGGGCGCCATGTAGTAGGGCGTGCCCATGGCCGTGCCCGTGAGCGTCAGCCCCATGCCGGCCGTCGGCTCCTCCTCGACGCCGACCTGCTTGGCGATCCCGAAGTCCGTCAGGTGGAGCCGCCCCTCGCCGTCGACGAGGAAGTTGGCCGGCTTCAGGTCGCGGTGGATCACGCCGAGCTCGTGCGCCCGCGCGACGATCCGCGCCGCCTCGAGCAGGAGCTCGAGCCGCGCGGCGAGCCCGCCCGCCCCGAGGTCGAGCTCGCGCCCGCCCTTCACGAGGTCCATGGCGAGGTAGAGCCGCCCGTTCGGCTCGACCTCGCCCCAGTCGTTGACGCGCACGAACCCGGGCGAGCGCCCGAGGATGTTCGCGAGCCGCGCCTCCTGCCGGAACCGGGCCCGGATCGCCGGGGCCTGCCCCACCTCGCGCCCGCCCGCGACCTTGAGCGCGATCGGCAGGTCGAACTTCGTGTCGGTCGCCACGTAGACGACGCCCATGCCGCCGCGCGCGAGCTCCCGGACGATCCGGTAGCGCTCGGCGACGAGGACCCCTTCGTGCAGGTCGAGCACGGTCCCTCCCCTGGCACCCGCATTGTGCGGCCCGGCGCGCGGCGCGCCAGCCTGCGACTTCGCGCGGGCGCGCGCGCCGCCGCGTGGTACCCTCTGCGCCTCGCGGGCCCGGGCCCGCGCAGGAGACCCCCGCATGCACCGCCCCCGTTCCGCCGTCGCGCGCGCCTGCTGCGCCCCGCTGCTCCTCGCCGCCGTCGTCGCCGGGCCCGCCCGGGGCCAGGACGAGCCGGCCGAGGTCGCGGCCGTCCGCGCGAAGATCGACGAGTACCGGGCCGCCCTCGAGGCGATCCGCGGCGAGAAGTTCCAGCGCCCCGTCGACGTGCGCTACCAGACGCCCGAGGACTTCCGGGCGTTCGTCATGAAGGGGATCGACGCGCAGCTCCCGCCCGAGAAGGCGGCCCGCGAGGCGAAGCTCCTCGCCGCGGTCGGCCTCGTCGCGCCCGACGCGGACCTGCGCGCCGAGGTCCTCGAGGCCGTGGCCTCGCAGGCGGCGGCCTACTACGACCCGGAGCAGGGCGCGTTCTTCATCCTGAAGTCCGACATGCCCATGGACATGCTCGCGCCGACCGTCGTCCACGAGCTGCACCACGCGCTCCAGGACCAGCGCTTCGACCTGAAGACGCGCATGGCGGCCTTCGAGGGCGCCGACTTCGACCGCGAGGACGACGGGACCGCGTTCAAGTACCTGATCGAGGGCGAGGCGACGTTCATCATGCTCAAGTACCAGCTCGAGCAGATGGGCCAGGGGGCCATGCTCGAGATGGCCCTGCGCATGCAGGCGGGGCTCGACCGCAAGACCATGGACCGCATGGAGCGCATGCAGGCCCAGCAGATGGGCCCGGCCGGCAAGGGCATGGTCGAGTCGCTCGACGCGCGCGCGAGGCTGTCGAACTACCTCTACCACGGGCTGATCGACCCCTACTTCCAGGGCGCGGCGTTCGTGCTCGACGTGTGGAAGAAGGGCGGCTGGAAGGCGGTCGACGAGCTGTTCGAGCGTCCGCCCGTGTCGACGGAGCAGGCGCTCCACCCCGAGAAGGCGTGGGGGCCCGACCGCGACGACCCGGTCCGGATCGAGCTCCCCGACGTGTCGGGCGCCCTCGGGGCGGGCTGGACGCGGATCGCCCGGAACGAGCTCGGCGAGCACAACCTGCGCGTCATGTTCCGCAACCTGACGGGGAGCGCGCAGGAGGCCGCGGCGGCCGGCTGGGACGGCGACCGGATCTGCGCCTACGCGCGCGAGGGCGACGCGTGGGCCGCGTTCACCTGGGTCCTCGTCATGGACACGGAGCAGGACGCGAAGGAGCTCGCGGCTGCGCTCGAGAAGGCGAAGAAGGGCAAGGCCCCGGCCCCGCTCGCGGGCGCGAAGGTGACCGTCGAGGGGACGAAGCTGACCGTGCTCGGCGGGGTCCCGGCCGACAAGCTCGCCGCGGTGGAGGCGGCGCTGGCCGCGGAGACGACGATCACGGACGAGTGAGGGCGCGAGGGCCGCGCGGGGCGGCGCCGGCGCGGGCCCGGCGGCGAGGCGCCGGGCCTGGGACGCGGCGGGCGCATGGGCGGCGGGGAGGACGTGGGCGGCGAGGTCGAGCCCGGGGCGCGCGCGACGCCGCCCGGGCGCTGCCCCTACTGCCGCGACGCGATCGCGGGCACCTCGGGCGTCGTCGCCTGCGCCGCCTGCGGGGCGCGGCATCACGCCGCCTGCTGGGGCGAGCTCGCGGCCTGCGCGACGTGCCGGTCGACGGAGGCCCTGGTCTCGGCCCGGGCCGCGTCGGCGGCCCGGCGCCGGCCGCCGCCGCTCCCGCGCGGGAGCGAGCTCGACGTGCGCCTCGACGAGGCGCCGGGGGCGGAGCCCGCGCTCGTCGTGAGCTGGCCGTTCCTGACCGCCGAGCAGGCGCGGCAGGCGCGGGGCTGCTCGACGCTCCTCGGCGTCTCCGCGCTCGCGGCCGCGGTCCCCGCGCTCGCCCTGTGGGGCTTCGGCGTCGCGGCCGTGGTCCTGCTCGCGCTGTCCGTCGCGATCCGCCGCTGGCTCGCGCGCCACGGCGACGCCCGCTGCGTGCTCCTCCTCGGGCCGGACCGGCTCGTCTTCACGCGGCCCGGCTCCCCCATGGAGCGGCTCCGGGTCGAGGCGAGCCGCGCCGAGGTCCGCAGCGTCGGCCGCGGCGAGCAGGGCGCCGGGCTCGAGGTCCAGGCGGGGGGCGACGCGCGCTCGTGGATCCACGGCAGCGGGCTGGGCGGCGGCGGCGGGGTCCTGCCCGGCGAGGACGTGCGCTGGGTCCACGACCTGCTCGCGGCCTGGCGGCTCGACGTGCTCGAGCTCGCGCTCCCCGCGCACGCGGACGCGCCGGGCGGGCGGGCGCCCTCGGGCCGCGCGCGGGCGCCCACGGACAAGGAGGTCCTGCCGGCAGAGGCCGGGGCCCCGGCCGACGACGAGGGCGGCGTCGGGCGGCGCCGCGCGGCGCCGGGGCCGGGCGACTAGCTCGGCCGGAGGAGCGCCAGGTAGCCGCCGTCGCCGCCGTCGGGGGAGGGCAGGTGGAGCTGCTCCTGCTCGAGCCGCCACGGGCCGCCGGGGCCCGTGACCAGGCGCACGAGGTCCTCGCCCTCGTCGGGCTCGATCGCGCACACCGAGTAGACGAGGCGCCCGCCCTGCGCGACGAGCCCGCGCGCGGCCTCGAGGAGCGCGCGCTGGCGACGGACGAGCCGGGCCTGGGCCGCGGGCGCGTAGCGCCAGCGCGCCTCGGGGCGGCGGCGGAGCACGCCCGTGTTGCTGCACGGCGCGTCGAGGAGCACGGCGTCGAAGGGCGGGCGCGCGCGGAGCGCGTCGGGGCGGCAGCCGTCGAGCGCGAGCGTCTCGATCGAGGTCAGGCCCAGCCGGCGCGCGTTCTCCTCGACGCGCCGCAGGCGCGGGGCCGAGCGGTCGCAGGCGAGGATCGGGGCCTGGTCGCGTGCGCGCTCGGCGAGCCCGGTCGTCTTGGCGCCCGGCGCCGCGCACAGGTCGAGCACGCGCTCGCCCGGGCGCGGGTCGAGGAGCGGCGCCGCGCGCTGCGCGGTGAGGTCCTGGACCGTGAGCTCGCCGCGCCGCCAGGGGCCCGTGCGGCGGAGGCGCGCGCGCCCGCGCCCGAGCCGCAGCGCGCCCTCGAGGTCGGTCGGGTGGGCCTCGACGCCCTCGGCCGCGAGGTCGCGCGCGAGCGCGGCCGGGTCCGTGCGGAGCGGGTTCGCGCGCACGAACAGCGGCGGCGCGTCGTTGGCGGCGAAGCAGAGCGCGAGCGCGCCGGCCTCGCCGTGGCGCGCGAGCCAGGCGGCGACGAGCGCGTCGGGCAGGCTGTGGAGCAGCGCGAGCCGCCCGGCCGGCCCGCGGCGCGCGGCCTCGAGGAGCGGGCGGCGGAGGCGGAGCGCGAGGCCGCGCCCGAGCGGGAGGACGTCGTCGGCGCCCGGGTGCGGGCCCGGCAGGCGCTCGGCGACGGCCGCCTCGACCGCGCCCAGGACGCGCGCGACGTGGGCGGCGGGCTTCTTGCCCAGCCCGAGCGCGGCGAGCTCGAGCGCGACCTCGGCCGCCGGCTCGGCGTCGGCGAGGACGCGCCAGGCGCCGAGCTCGAGCGCCGCGACGAGCGCGGGCGGGCGGTCCTTGAGCGCGCGGCGCGCCGCGCCACCGATCAGGGCGTGGAGCGCGCGCCGGTGCCGGACGACGCCGTGGACCCAGGCCGTGACGGCGCGCGCGCCGCCCTCGAGCTCGGCCCCGCGCCGGGACGACGCCTTGAGCCGGTCGCCGACGGCGCCGAGCCGGCCGCGCCGGTCGCGCGTCGAGAGCACCTCGCGCGCCCGGCGGACCGCCTCGAGGTCGGGCTTGCCCCGCCGCGCCGCGCGCCGGGCGCGGG
>JANJTH010000600.1 GCA_024711205.1 Planctomycetota bacterium
GCGCGCGCCGGCCGCCCGCAGGCGCTCGGCCCGCGCCGCGACCTCGCCCGTGTAGGCCCGGGTGGGCACCGGCCCGGCCGCGAGGTCGCCGTACCAGGGGCTCGCCGCCGCCTCGGCCCCCTCGCCGAGCCGCGCGAGGAGCGCCGCCAGGTCGCGCGGGCAGGAGCCGTCCTCCGGCCCGGCCCCGGACGACCCGACGTCGGGTGCCCCATCCCGCGCGCGGCCCCCGGCGGCGGCCAGGAAGGCGAGCACCCCCAGCTCGAGCTGGCGCACACCGTCCTTCTTCGGCTTGATCTGCTTGCTGTCGGCGACCCACACGCTCGCGGGGTCGCCCTTCGCCTCGCGCCGCACGGCGGGGGCGAGGCGCGCCCAGAGGCAGGGCGGGTCGTCCCCGTCGCCGTGGGCCGCGTCGACCTCGAACGCCGCGAGCCCGACCACGAGCGGCCCGAGCTTGGGGCCGTAGCCCGCCTCGTCGATCCCCGCGACGATCATGGCGCCCTCCGGCGAGGCCGGCCCCGCCCGGGCACGGTGTAGCACGCGGGACCGACGGGCCCGGGCGAGGCCACAGGCCGGGCCGGGAAGCCCGCCGAAGCCCTCCGCGAAGCGGGCGTCGTCGCTCGCGAGGCGGGAGCAACTCGAGCGCTCCTGGAGGGACTGCGAGTCGCGACCCACGACGCGCGCGTCGACGCAGGCGAGCGGAGGCGAGGCGGCGCCTCCGGCCGGGCCTCTACTCCGTGGGCGGGTCGAAGTCCTCGGGCGAGACCTCGGACAGCTCGAACGTCGCCGTGCCGATCCAGAACTTGGCGCCCAGCGCGAGCTGGACGGCGGTGCCGGGCTCGAGCGGCACGACGCCGCTCCCCTGCGCGACGGCGACCGGCCCCTCGCCCGTGCGGCTGAGCCACAGGGCGCCGTGCCGCACGAACAGGTTCGCGTGGACCGGCGTCACGCCGGGCGCGGGGATGCACAGCGCGCACTCGTCCGCGGCGCCGATCGTGGCCTGGCGCACGAGCAGCAGGTAGAGGTGGTCGGCGCCGTCGCCCTTGCGCTCGAGCACGAGGCACTCGACCGGATGCTTCGCCTCGAGGCCGAGCGCGGGGTCGGTCGGCGCGAGCCGCGGGTGACGGAACAGCCGCGCCCGGAGCCCGAGCACGTCCTCGCCCAGGTCGACCTCCGCCACGTCGGGCAGCGGGACCGTGGCCTCGGCGGGCACGGGCGCGCCGTTGAGCTTCGTCGGCCCGGCCCCGCCGTCCTCGAGCGCGAACCCGTCGCGCGTGAGGCGGAGCGTCCCGTGGTGGGGGCCTATGCTCTCGGAGCGGTCGAGCGCGTCGCGGTCGCTCTCGAGCTCTCGCGGGAAGCAGCGGAGCACGATGTCGTTGATCCCGGCGTAGCTGCCGAAGCTCGCCTCGGTCTTCACGAACCCGAACACGCGCCCGCGCCGCCCGTTCGCCACGACCTCGAGCCGGAACTGCTCGAGCTCGATCGGCTTCTTGCCGCCCGCCGCGACCGACGGGAGCGCCGCCGCGGGCCGCCGGCGCCCGGACTCGCCGCCGGGGCGCGGGGTCGCGGTGGGGCGCGGGACGGGCGCGGTCGGCGGGGGGGCGGCCCCGGCCGCGAGCGGCTCGACGAAGAACCGGGGGCCGTCCGGGCGGCCGAGCTCGATCACGGCCCCGGCCTTCGCGAGCCGCTGCGCGCAGCGCAGGCCGTCCACGAACGTCCCGTTCGCCGAGCCCAGGTCCGTCACGACGACCCGCCCGAACGCCGGGAGCACGTGCGCGTGGCGCGACGACGCCACGGCGTCGCGGCGCACGTCGAGCACGACGTCGCAGCCCCCGTCGCGGCCGAGCACGACCGGGCCGGCGACCGGGTGGGCCTCGCCCCCCTCGCGGCGGAGCGCGAGCGGCCGGAACGCGCGGTTGAGCACCGCCTGGTCGTCGAACACGGCGAGCGGGCCGGCCGCGCCGAACCGGATCACGCTGCCCGCGATGATCGGGACGCCGTCGCCCTGCGTGACCCGCTCCCCGTCGACCCAGGTGCCGGTGCGGCTGCCCAGGTCCACGAGGCGCCAGGCGTCGCCGCCCCGGACGGCCACGACCTGGGCGTGCCGGGTCGAGACGCCCTCGGTCTCGACGGGGAGCGCGACCTCGACGCTCGGGTCGCGCCCGATCGTGACCTGGGGCCCGACGGGGAACACGCGCCCGGCGAGGGCGCCGCTCACGAACCCGAGCCCGAACCCCGCCCTGAGCACGGCGACTCCCCTCGGGGTCCCCGGGCGCCGCGCGTCGGCGCCCCTGGAGGGAGATTCTAGTGGGTGGCCCGGCGAAGCCTAGGGCGGGCCGGCCGGGCGCCGCCGGTGTCGGGCCCCCCTCGGCGCTCGGCCCGCGCCAGGCCGAGCTCCCTCCGGTCGGTCGGCCAGGCGCGGCCCTCGCGCGTCGACGGTCTCAGGTCGCCGGGAGCGCCCAGGCCCGCGGCCCCTCGGCGTCCGGCTCGAGGACGAGCCACGTCGCGTCGAGCGGGAGGAGCTCGAGCGGCGGCGACGGGGGCGCTGGCGGCCGGCCCTCGCGGCCCCGTGGACCCAGGACCCGCCCGTCGGGGAGCAGGGCGGCCCACGCGAAGCCGTCGCGCCCCGCGAGCACGTCGAACCGGACCGTGACGGCCTCGGCCGGGAGGCCCCCGGGGCCGGCGAGCGGGAGGAGCTCCGCGCGCCCGCGCGGGCCCCACCACCAGGCCCGCGCGGCGCCCAGGGCGCCGTCGGGGCCCTGGCAGGGGAACAGGGCCTCGGCCCCCCGGTGCCCGAGGCGGGCGTCGCCGTCCGCCCACGTCGCGAGCGCGACGCCGGGGAGCTCGACCACGTCCCAGGCGCCGGGGCCGCCGGTCGGCTCGACGGCGAGCCGCGCGACGACGAGGACCTCGGCCCCGTCGGGCCCGCGCCGGCTCCCCGCCACGACGACCGCCCCCCCGGGTCCCTCGGACGCGCCATCGGCGGCGCCGAGGTCCGCCGGGCCGATCGCCGCGCGGGCCGCCTCGACGGGCACGGGCACGGGCACGGTCCAGGCGAGCCGCGGGGCGACCGGACCCGGCGGGGCTCCAGGCGGGTCGAGCTCGATCCGGCCCAGCTCGACCTGCCCCGCGCGCAGGAGCAGCACGTGCACGGCGAGCCCGCCCCGGCGCGTCGCGAGCACGGGCTCGACCACGGCCAGCAAGGGGTCCGCGAGCGCGAGCCGTCCGGGCGCGTGCGCGGGCGACGGGACCGCACCGAGCGCGCCCCCGCCGGGCCCCGGCGCCCACCACGCCTGCCAGAGGACCGGGATCGCCTCGCGCGGGAACGCGCCCGAGGTCGCCAGGGGCGCGGCGCCCGCGGGCGCGGGGACCGCGCGCGGCGCGCCGCGCTCGAGCCCGTGGGAGTCCTCGGCCCAGCGCCACGCCGCGAGCCCTCCGTCCTCGCCGCGCGCGAGCGCCCAGGCCAGGCCGCTCCGCTGCGCGCCGGGCCCGACCTGCACGCCGGTCGCGCGCCGCGGCGGACGCGTGAGCACGATCGTCGCCGCGGCCCGCGCTCCGCTCGGTGCTCCCGGCGCGCCGAGCGTGGGCTCGACCTCGACCGCGTGCGCGCCGAGCGCGCGCG
>JANJTH010000624.1 GCA_024711205.1 Planctomycetota bacterium
CGCCGGCGGCCAGGCCCACGCGCGGGCCGCGGCGGCCGCGGCCGGGGCGCCGTCCGCGACGACGATCAGGCCGGCGGCCGCGCCGCAGCAGACGGCCTGGCCTTCGCGGGGCGGGCTCTCGCTGGCCCGATCGCTCGCTCCCTCTCCGACGCCGGGGTCCCCGCGCGTGGCCTCCGACGGCGTGAGCTCCCGCGCGACCGAGGCGAGGCAGCGCGCGAGCAGGGGCCCCCGCGGGTCGCCCGCCCCGATCGTCGGGACGACGACCCACAGGCCGGGGAGGCCCGCGGGCGGCCCCGGCTCCGGCGGCCGCGCGCTCACGCCCGCGGGCGACCGCGCGCTCACGCCCGCGGGCGGCCGCGCGCTCGCGCCCGCGTCAGTCGTCGTCGTCGTCCTCGGGCTCCACGGGCGGGTCCCAGGCGCCGGGAGCCGGGCGCTCGGGGACGGCCCGGCTCGCCTTCGTCGAGAGCGAGTCGCCCGCCTGCTGCGTCCCGAGCGCGATCCCGCGCTTGCTCGCCCGCACGAACGCGACGAGCTCGGCCGCCTCGGCGCTCGGGCACTCGGCCTCGATCCGCGCGAGCGCCGCGGGGATCGTCAGGCCGCTCCGGTAGAGCAGCCGGTAGGCGCGCCGCAGCTCGGTCCGGACCTCGCGCGAGAACCCGGCCCGGCGCAGGCCGACCACGTTCACGCTCTCGGCGAGCGCCGGCCGCCCGCCGAACACGAAGAACGGCGGCATGTCCTTGTTCGAGACGGAGAGCGCCGAGATCATGGCGAGCCGCCCGATCCGGCAGAACTGGTGGATCCCCGTGAACCCCGACATGGTCACGCGGTCGCCCACCTCGCAGTGCCCGGGCAGGCTGGCGTGGTTCACGAGGACGACGTCGTCGCCGAGCCGGCAGTCGTGCGCGACGTGGCTGAGCGCCATGAGCAGGCACCGGCTCCCGATCACGGTCGCCTGCCCCGCCTTCGTCGCGCGGTGGACCTGGCAGTGCTCGCGGAACGCGTTGTCGTCGCCGATCCGCGTGGACGTCTCCGTCTTCGGGTCGAAGCGCAGGTCCTGCGGCGCGTGGCCGATCACGGCGCCCGGATGGACGACGTTGCGGTCGCCCATGACGGTCCGGCGCCCGACGAAGGCGTGGGCCATGACGACGTTGTCGCGCCCGAGCACGACGTCGTCCTCGAGCACGGCGTACGGGCCGATCCGCGTGCCCTCGCCCAGCACGACCCGCTCGCCCACGATCGCCGTGGGGTGCACCTCGACCGCCATCGTCGCCGCCCTCCCGTCCGCCGTCCGCCCGCCGCGCCCCGGGCTCAGCAGAGCGCGCCGCGCCCGAACGCGGCGCCCATGAGCCCCAGCTTGCGCGGCGTCGACAGCGCGACCCGCCCCGAGAACACGTCGTGCCCCTGCGCCTCGATCCGGTCGAGGAGCGCGCCGTAGAGGCCCGCGAGCGCGAGCGGGCACACCCGGCTCCGCCGGCGCACGCGCGGGACCATGCGCAGGCCCGTCGCGAACAGGTCGCGCGCGCGTGCGACCTGGAAGGCCGCGAACGCCCGCCAGGCCTCGTCCGCGCGCCCGGCGCGCAGCGCAGCCTCGGTCACGCCGAAGCGGGCCAGCTCGTCCTGCGGCAGGTAGACGCGGTCGCGCGCCAGGTCCTCGGTCACGTCGCGGAGCACGTTCGTGAGCTGCATGGCGAGCCCGAGCGCGTCGGCCTCGGCGCGCGCGGCCTCGGGGTCGCCCACGACGCCGAACACGGGCAGGCAGGCGAGCCCCACGGCCGAGGCCACGAGCCGGCAGTAGCCGGCCAGGTCGTCCCAGGTCGCGTAGCGCACGACCGTCAGGTCCTGCTCGCAGCCGCGCGCCACGTCGTCGAGGTCCGCGCGCGCGACCCCGAACCGGCGCGCCGTGTCGGCGAGCGCGACGAGGAGGGCGTCGACGTCGGCCTCGAGCGCCGCGTCGCCCAGCGCGCCCGGGGCCAAGACGTCGCCCTGCGCGTCGGGCGGGTCGCCCGGGAGCGGGAGCGCCGCGCGCAGGCGCGCCCGGAGCGCCGCGAGGGCCCGCGCGCGGTCCGCGAGCGGCCGGTCGTCGTCGTCGGCCAGGTCGTCGGCGACCCGGCACCAGGCGTAGATCGCCTCGAGCCCGCGCCGCCGCTCGCCCGGCAGCAGCAGGAACGCGTAGAGGAAGTTCTTCGCGCGCGCGGCGACGATCGCGCGGCAGCGGGCGTAGGCGTCCTCGAGCGTCGGCGCGGACACGGGGCGGGATCTTCGCCCGCGGCCCCCGGCGCGCAAGCGCGCCGCGGCGGCCCTCGGCCCGGGACCCCCGCGGCGGGCCGCGGCGCCAGGACGCTTCTCGTGCGAGGTGCACTCCGCGCTCGGCCCGGCGCGGCCCTTGCCCGTCGCACGTGTCAGGTCCGCTCCGCGCTCGGCCCGCGCCGACCTCCCTCCGTTCGGTCGGCCCGGCGCGGCCCTCGCCCGTCGCTCAGGCGCCGTAGGCGCCGTCCACGGCGAGCTCCGCGCCCGCGACGCCGGACGCGCCGGCCAGCCACACGATCGCCGCGGCGACCTCCTCCGCCGTGCAGAACCGCCCGAGGGGCGTGTCGGACGCGAGCGCGGCGTAGGCGGCGTCGACGCTCCCCGTCTCGGCCACGAGGTCGTGGAAGAACGGCTGCGCGTCCCACATGGGCGTGCGGACGCCGCCGGGGACCACGCAGTTGACCCGCACGCCCAGGGGCGCGAGCTCGCGCGCGGCGACGCGCGACAGCATGAGCAGGGCCGCCTTGCTCGCGCAGTAGGCCGCGGCGCCCGCCTGCGCGCGCTTGCCGGAGGCCGAGGCGACGTGGACGACCGACCCGCTCGCCGCCCGCAGCAGCGGCAGGCAGGCCTGCGTGCCCAGCAGCGGGCCGTCGACGTGGACCGCGAACGCGCGCCGCCACCCGGCCAGGTCCTGCTCGGCGAGCGAGGCCGCGGCCGCGACGCCGGCCACGTGCGCGAGCACGTCGAGCCGGCCGCGCCACGCGCGCAGCAGGTCGACGGCCGCGGCCCAGGCCTCGGGCGCGGTCACGTCGAGGGCCAGGCCCCGGGCCCGGGCGCCGCCCGGGTCGAGCGCGCGCGCCGTCGCGGCAGCGCCCTCCCCGTCGAGGTCGGTGAGCAGCACGTCGTCGCCGGCCGCGAGGAACGCGGCCGCGGTCGCCCGCCCGATCCCCGAGGCCGCCCCCGTCACGAGGACCACCTGTCCTGGAGCGACCCCGCCTCCGTCCGCCGTCACGTCGCCCCTCCTCCCCCTGCGCACGGGGGATCGTCACGTTGGCGGGCCCTGACTGCGGGTGAGCCCCCTGCGCCGAAGGGACAAGCTCCTGCAACTGGGCCCCGGGCGCAACCGCCCAGCCGTCAGGCGCCGAGGCCGGCGCCCTGACCGGACGGGCGGCGGCTTTCAGCGGCCTTCTCCAGCTCGTAGGTCTGGGCTCGTCATGGGCCGGCCCCCCGAGAGGCGCTGCCCTGAGCGAGCAGGCCCGGGCGCATGGACCTGCGGTTGCAGCCCGCACGGCCTGGGCTCGAGGCGGAGCCGGTCGGGGTGCGGGGCTCCGTTCTCGGCGGCGTCACGCGCTCGAGGGGCGGACACGGACACGTGGCAGGATGCGCTGGCGGACCTCCTGGTAGATCGGGACGGCGCCCTTCTCCGCGACCTCGAGGCTCACCACGAGCGCGTAGGGGATCTCCTCGTCCAGGCTCCCGGCGTCGGCGCGGCAGTTCACCTGGATCTTGAGGTCGGTGCCGTCCGTGAAGGCCGACGCCTTCTCACCCTCGAGCACCTCGTGCTGGAGCGTCCCGCGCTCGCAGGCCTTGGAGTCGGCCTGCTGGAGCTTGACGTTCGGAACGGTCGTCTTGCTCGGGGGCGTGAACCAGAGGCTCGCGCTGCGCCAGCCCTGATGGAACGGGTTCACCGGGGTGAGCCACGCGAGCGTCACCGTGAGCCGGCGCCATATGGCCTTCCCGCTCAGGCCTGGGGGCATGGGAATCAGGTGCTCGTGGGCCTGATCGACGGCGAGCTTGCCGCCCCCCAGGACCGTGACGCGGTGCTCCGTGCAGGCGCCGAGGCGGTCCGTCGCGACCTCCCCGTACCCGATCAGGCGGGTCGCGTACTCGCGGAAGCGCCGCGAGTTCTCCGGAGACCGGAGCACACGGTCGAGGACGTCGCCCGAGTCCCCCCAGTCGGCGCCGTGCGCGAGGAGGGCCTTCAACCAGACCGCCGTGGGCACCTGATCGATGAGCCCTCCGCCCGGCTGCTCGCGAAGCTCCTCGAGCACGTCGTAGAGCTGGACCGCCGCGCGTGTCGCCAGGGCCGTGGCATTGCTCGTGCCCCGCGAGGCGGCCACGCGACCCAGCTCGCCGGGCTTCTTCCCGGGCACGGCGGTCAACTGGCCGGGCGTCAGGCGGGTGCCCCGGAGCTCGATCCGCGTGCCCTGCGGGCTGGTTCTTCCGAGGGCCTCGCTCACCACGACACGGCCGCCGGGGAGGAACACGTCCGGCTTGATCCCGCGCCGGAACCCCATGCCCTGGGCGTTGAACGGGCTCGGCAGGCCGGTGACGTAGGGGTCGAAGCAGGAGCTGACCCGGACCACGCCGTCGGACGCGTCGCGGTGCATGGACCCCACGGACAAGACGTTGATGGCCTCGGCTGGCGACAGCAGGCGCCTGTTGCGGACGTCCGCCGCCACGGCCCTGAGCAACTCGTTCTGGATCGCGGGCTGCTCGCGCGAGTCCACCGCCTTGCGGGTCAAGTCGAGCTGCACGTCCTGGAAGTGGTTGCCTGCGCTGACGAGGAACAGGAGCTGGTACTTCCAGGCGAGCCAGTCGAGGAGCCGGGCCAGCGGGCTGAGGGCTGAATCGAAGGGGCGAGACAGGTCTCCGAACGAGAGGTTCACGATCCGGACCTCCGGCGCGGCCGGACCCTCCGGCCCCTCGAACATGCGCCGGACGGCCTCGTGAACGAGGTCCACGACGAGGCGATCCTGGGGCGCTGCCTCGGGTCGCGGGGTGCGGAAGTCCTCCGGGTCCGGTCGGAGGATCGGACGCACGTACAGGGGCCGTGCGAGCGGGGCCTCCCCTGCGCCCAGGTCGCCGTGAAGGATCAAGGACGCCATCGCGGTGCCGTGCACGCGCTCGCTGACCGGATAGGCCTCGCTCCAGGTCTCCGGATCGTCCACACGCAGGCGGCGGGCGAGGCGCTCATGCCCCTCCAGGGGCAGGCCGTCCAGCAGCGCCGCGACGGGCTCGCCCCGGGGTGGCGCACCGACACCTCCGCCGGGGTCCGGCTCCGACTCCTTGCCCGTAGGGATCACCGCCAGGGCCTGCCCCACGGCCTGGAAGAAGCGAATCTGCTCGCACTTGACGAGCTGGGTGTCGGGAGAGGTCCTGAGGTTCTCGACCGCCCGGGCCGGCAGGCGAGCCAGCAGCCCCGAGTAGGCGATCTGCGGGACCGTCGTGTGCCGGAGGACGCGCCCACCGGCCTCCGCCACGAGCGACCGGACCCTCCGCGCGGCTGCCTCGAGCTTGCCCGTGTCGCGGCGGAACCACAGCTCGATCTCGCAGGGGACCTCCTCCTCCCCCGCCTCGAGCCGGAGCTCCCAGTCGTCGAGGACCGCCGACTCCAGGAGCCGGTCCCGCACGTCCCAACGCCGCACGTCGCGAAGCCGCCCGAACATGTCGCCCCACTGGGCGAATCCGCGAGGAAGCGGCTGGCCGTCCTTCCAGCGGGACCACATGGAGAGGAGCTGCTCGAGCGCCTGTTGGTTGGCGAGCGCCAGGTAGACCCGCCCTGTGAGCAGGCCCTTCTTGGCCTCGGCTTCGGCGCCGGGGCCCTTGGACTTCTTCGTGCGGAAGAAGTGCTCGTCGGGCGGAATGTCGCGCTCCTCGACCTCCCCCAGCCACTCGAGCCCCTTGAGGGGCCGGACGGCGGCAACGAAGTCCTCGACGGCGCCCACCGTCTCCAGGACGAGCACCTCCTCGGGCACCACCCCGGAGGTGTCGGTGCGCAACTCCGCTGCACGAGCGGCCAGCGCGGCCGTCAGGGCGGTGAAGGCCGGGGAGAGGCGCTCCGCCTGGCGCGCCTTCGAGGGTATGGCGTGGGACTCGCTTCCTCCGAACTTCCTGCCTCGCTTCACTGGCTGGGCCGGCGGAGGCAACACGAGCAGGGGGAGTCGGTCCATCGCGCGTGCCCTGGCGATCAGTCAGCCGCGCTCGGAGAGAAGCGCGCGCGCCAGTGGGCCAGTCGCTCACGGACGATGCCGGCGAGGTTCGCCTCGGGGAGGGCCAGTACGCGGCGGCGCTGCACGTCGGCGCCGAACTCCTCCAGCTCGGCGAAGCTCAGCCCCGACAGGTCGCCCGCCAGGGACTTGCACGAGCGACCGAGCGAGCCCCCGACCCGCTCCTCGAAGCGCCGGAGCCACGTCTCGGCTTGCTCGAGCGAGGGGGCCGGCAGATCCAAGCGGAGCTGGAAGCGCCGCCAGACCGCGCGATCGAGCAGCTCTGGATGGTTCGTCGCCGTCGCGACGACGACGTAGCTCGGGAGGGCGTCGACCTGGAGCAGGAGCGAGCTGACGACCCGCTTGATCTCGCCGGTCTCGTGCACGTCCCCGCGCTCCTTGCCCACGACGTCGAACTCGTCGAAGAAGAGCACGCAGCGGCGAGTCCGCACGTACTGAAAGAGCCGAGCCATGCGCAGGGCCGTCTCCCCGAGGTAGCTGGCGATCAGCCCCTCGTAGCGCACGACCAGCAGCGGCACCATGAGCTCGCTCGCGAGGGCCTCCGCGAGGGAGGTCTTGCCGTTCCCCGGGGGACCCGCGAGGAGCACGCGGTGGCGAGGCTCGAGCCCGTGTGAGCGCAGCAGATCGGCGCGGTGCTGCTCCTCGACCAGCTCTCGGCAAGCCTGCTCGGCCAGCGCCGGGAGGATCAGGTCCGAGAGCTGCCGCTTGGGCTCCAGCTCGTGGACGGGGACCGCGCCGCCGCCTACCCCGTTGCTGGAGGGGCGCTCCTCGCTCACGCCGCTCTGGATGTTGGCCGCGAGGCGATCGGCGAGGACGTTGTGCTGCTTCGCGCGCTCCTCCGCGATGATCGCCTCTGCGGTCCGCTTGAAGAGCGGGTGGTCGCCCCGGCTCCCGGCGCGAACGAGGGTCACCAGGAGGTCTGCACGGGCCATCGGGGGCGACTCGCGGGAGGGGGACGGAGGGCCATGGGCCGGCTCAGGAGCGCGATTCTACTGGGTCTCCGCGAGGGCTCGGCCGGTGACGGGCAGGACGGAGCGTCCCCGTCGCGGCAGGTTCGCGGCCGCAGGCGCAGGGCGTCGTCCGAGGAGCGGCGCCCTGCCCGGGCGCACGATCGGGGCGAAGACGAGCGACGGCGGGCCGGGGCGCCGCACGGACACGGAGCTTACGCCGGCCCGTGGCGTGTTCGCAAAAAGATCGGACCCGTCACGTAAGATCCGGCCCATGGACTCGAGCCCCCGACCCCTTCCATGCCTGGAAGCGCTCGCCCGCGAGGCCACGGCCTACGCCTGGGGGCCCGGGACGGCGCTGGCCTGGGCGGAGGTGGTGCTCGTGCGCCTGACCCCGGCGGACGCGATCCCGGAGTGGGAGGTGTTCGTCGACGGGCGGCGGGTCGAGTGCGTCACGCTGGCCGGGAGCGCGGACGACGCCCGGGCGACCCTGGAGCGGGTCCTGGCGCCGCACGTCGTGCGGCGGGCGTCGCCGTCAGATCGTCAGCTCCGCTCCATGTCGGCGTAGCCACTCGCGCCGGGCCTCGTAGTCGGGCAGGAGCGAGGCGACCTGGCGCCAGAAGGCGGGGCCGTGGTCGGGGTGGACGAGGTGGGCCAGCTCGTGGACCACCACGTAGTCGATCGCCGAGGCGCGGGCCATGACGATCCGCCAGTTGAAGCCCAGCACTCCGTCCTTGGTGCAGGAGCCCCAGCGGCGCTCCTGGTCCTTCACGAGCACCCCGACGGGCGAGAGACCGGCCTCGCGGGCGAAGTGGCGCACGCGGGCCCGGAGGCGCTCCTCGGCCCGCGCCCGGTACCAGGCCACGAACAGCGGCCGGAGGAGCCGGGGCAGGTCCGCGTCCGGGGTGCCGGCCGGGACCGAGGCCGCCCAGCGGCCCTGCTCGAAGCTCAAGCCGGGGTCGGCGGCCCTGGGGGCGCGGCGGACCTGGAGGCGGTAGCGGCGGCCGACGTAGAGGAACCGCTCGCCCGAGACGAACTCGTGCCGGGGCGGCGGGGCCTGCTCGCGGACGAGGCCGAGCTTCTCGAGGATCCAGGGGGCCTTCTGGCGGACCAGGGCCGGCAGACGGGAGCGCTCGAACCCCTCGGGGACGACCACCTCCACGCCGTCCACGACGCTGACCCGGAACGCCACCGTGCGGCGGCGGGGCGAGCTGTGGACCACGTAGTCGAGCTGGGTGGTGCCGAAGTCGATCGACGCGGCGCTCCCACTCACGGCAGCTGCTCGTAATTGGGGCTCAGGTGGCCACTCTCGTGAGCGAGGAGGGGAGCGACCTCCCTTACGGCTACCTGCCCCCACTGCCGGTGGTCCCCTGGTCGGTCTGTCGGTCCCCCAGGGGACCGCCTGGCCGCGTGGTCGGCGGGCGTCGCCGGCTCCTGGTTCCCTCCAGGAGGTGTCCCGGTGCCTCCTGGTCCCTCGCTGGTTCGCGGGC
>JANJTH010000632.1 GCA_024711205.1 Planctomycetota bacterium
GGCGCGCGCGTCGCCGTGTGGGGCCGCGACGGCCTCGTCGTGCTCGACGCGGGCACGCTCGCCCAGCGCGCGCGGCTCCCGCTGCGGACGCCCGTCCTCGCGACCGACTGGGCCGCGGGCGACGCCGCGCTCGTGGCCGCCGCGCCCGCGCCGCTCGGGCTCCTCGTGCTCGACCCGGCGACGCTCGCCCCGCGCGCCGCCCACGCGGTCGAGGGCGAGCTCGAGGCGGTCGCCTGCGCCCCGGACCGCCCCGTCGTGGCGCTGGCCGGCGCGACGCGCGGGACGGTCGACCTGCTCGACCTCGAGCGCGCGACGCGCCGCGCGCTCCCGGGCTGGCAGCCGTTCGACGTGACGGCGATCGGCTGGGCCCCCGACGGCGAGCGCGTCGCGGCCGGCGACGCCTCGTGCGACCTGTGGCTCCACGACGTGGCCCGCGCGGGCCCGCGCCTGCGCGCCCGGCACCACGTCGAGTGCCGGATCTCCGCGGTCGCCTGGGCGCCCGACGGCGCGCGCGTCGTGTTCGGCTGCCGCCCCGCGGCCGACGCGCCCGCCCCGGCGACCTGGGACGAGCACCTCGCCGACGCGCCGCCCGGCGCGATCCTGGCCTTCCGCGCGCGGTAGGGCCCGGGGGGCCGACTACAGCCGGGCCACGCGCGCGAAGATCGCCTTCAGGTAGCGGCCCTCGGGCGCGTGGAGCGCCCAGGGGTGGTCGGGCGCGGCGCCGGTCGTGCGGAGGACCGTCACCTCGCGGCGGGCCTTGGCCGCCGCGCGCCCGAGCGCGTCGAGGAGGTCGTCCTCGCTCACGGCGCCCGAGCACGAGCACGTGAGCAGGAGCCCCTCGTCGCCGAGCGCCTCGAGCCCGACCCGGTTCAGGTCGCCGTAGACGCGCAGCGCGTCCTCGCGCTCCGCCTGCCCGCGCCCGAGCTTGGGCGGGTCGAGCACGAGCACGTCGGGGCGCTTGCTCTGGCGCGCGACCTCGCGCAGGTAGGCGAACGCGTCGGCCTGCGCGAAGCGGAGCGCCTTGCCGGGGACCTGGTTGCGCTTCTGGTTGCGCTGCGCGGCCGCGATCGCGCGCTCGTCGAGGTCGACGCCCGTGACCTCGGCCGCCTCGCCGCGCGCCGCGTTCAGCGCGAACCCCCCCGTGTAGGTGTGGCAGTCGAGCACGACCTTCCCGCGGCACAGCCCCGCGAGGAGCGCGCGGTTCTCGCGCTGGTCGCAGAAGAAGCCGGTCTTGTGGCCGTGGCGGAGGTCGACCACGTAGCGCAGCCCGCGCTCGGTCACCTCGACCTCGGCCGGGTCGTCGCGGCGCGGCGGCACGTCGAAGCCCTCGAGCTCGGCCGCGTGCGCGTCGGGGCGCGCCACGACCCGGCGGTCGGGGAGGAGCGACGCGAGCGCCTCGCGGACGGCCTCGACGCGGCGGGCGACGCCGGCCCCGAACACCTCGACCGCGACGACCGGGCCGAGCACGTCGACGACGAGCCCGGACACGCCGTCGGCCTCGCCGTGGCACAGCCGCCAGGCGTCCGTGTCGCGCTCGACCGCGAGCACGTCGCGGCGGAGCGCGAGCGCGCGCCCGAGCCGCCGCCCGAAGTAGGCCGCGTCGAGCGCCTCGTCGGGGTCGCGCGAGAGGATCCGCACGGCGATCGACGCGCGCGGGTGCCACACGCCGCGCCCGACCGGGGCGCCCTCGCCGTCGACGACGCGGACCTCCGCGCCGGCCGCGAGCCCGCGCGGGACGCTCGCCCCCTCGACGAGCCGCCGCCAGATCCAGGGGTGCGGGGTGCGCCGCGCGACCTTGAGCCGGACGACGGGGACCTCCACGGGCCGGGCGCTCACCGGGCGCCGCCGACCGGCTCGAGCGTGAGCCGGTGGTGCACGACGGCGGGGCTCCCGTCGGGGCCCGGGGCCGGGAGGCGCTCGAGGAGGAGCGCGCTCCGCGAGCGGAGCCCCTCGGCGTGGGCCGCGAACAGGACGCGCACCCCGTCGCGCAGGCGGGGGAACCCGAGCCCGACGCGGGGGGCGCCGAGCTCGATCGTGGTCACCTGGGGCTTCAGGTCGGGCCGCGGCCAGCGCGCCTCCTGGCGAAGGAAGAGCGGGCGCGGGAGCGGGCGGCCGTCGGCGGTCACGATCGTGAGCCGGAGGTCGGCCCCGAGCTGGGGCAGCCGCGCCGGGTCGCGCTCGAGCGCCGGGTCGGGCTCGACGGGGCGGACGATCGAGCCGCCCCCCTCGGGGAGCGCCGTGCTCACGTCGAGGGCGACCCCGCCGGGGAACGCCGGGACGAGGAAGAACGCGCACTGGAGCGTCATGCCCACCACCGCGGACGCCCCGGGGGGGTCCTCGCGGTCGAGGCGGACGACGACGGACCCGTCGGGCCGGCGGAGGGGCGCCCCGACCCGCGTCGCGGCGCCGCCCGTCACGTCCGCGACGACGAGCACGACGTGGCGCCCCGCGAGGTCGGGCGCGGGCGGGGCGCCGTCGAGCCAGGCCGTGACGCGGTCCCAGCCCGCCTGGTCGGTGATCACGCGCTTGAGCGGGCAGCCCCGGAGCGTGCGGAGCTCCGTCGTGACCGTCCACGAGGCGATCACCGCGAAGTCCGCGTCGCCCGCGGCCGGGGGGGGCGGGCCCGCCTGCGCGCGCGCGGGCGCGGCGCCGAGCCCCGCGAGCGCGAGCGCGAGCAAGAGGGCGCGCGGCGCGCG
>JANJTH010000148.1 GCA_024711205.1 Planctomycetota bacterium
GCTCTCGGGCGGGGGGCGGGGGGGGGCGGGGGGGGCTGGCCCCCGCCCTCCCCCCGGGCGGGGGGGGGGGGCGGGGGGCGGGGGGGGGGGGGGGGGGGCGGTTGCCCCCCCCCCCGCGCCGCTGGTAGTATCCGCCCCCTCGCAGCTCCGGTTCAACCGTTGGAGGAGACCGTGGAGACGACCGTCAGCGCCCAGGGCGTCAAGAACATCATCAAGGAGCTCGGCTACGAGCTGATCGACGACGGCGAGAGCGTGTTCTCGATCCGCGGCTCGAGCGGGATCAAGATCCTGTGCGCGGTCGAGCAGGAGATCCTGGACGTCACGGTGCCCCTCGTCACGGTCGAGGAGGCGAAGCTCACGCGCGAGGCGGCCCTCGCCATGCTCTGGAACGACAACGGGCTCGCCACCTCGCACCTCGAGCTCGTGCGGCTCGGCGGCGGCAAGGTCCGCGTGATCCTCATGAACTACTGCAAGCTGCAGGAGCTCGGCGACGACGACAAGGACGACATCGAGACGGCGCTCGAGTTCATCGAGCTCGACGTCGTGCAGGCGCGCAAGGTCCTCGGCCCCCTGGCCGGCTGAAGCGAGGAGGGAGCGACATGGGCATCTTCGACTGGTTCTCGCGCGGCGGGCGGGTCGCCCGCGGCAAGGCGAACGCGGCCATGGACGCGATCGAGGACGCGACCTTCGAGACGACGCTCAAGCAGACGATCGTCGACATGAAGGAGGACCTGCGCAAGCTGGTCAACGCCTCGGCCGACGCGGTCGCCAACGGCACGCGGCTGCAGCGGCAGCACGAGAAGCTGCTCCTCCAGTCCAAGGACTGGCAGGACAAGGCCCGCGGCGCGCTCCAGGGCGGCCGCGAGGACCTGGCGCGCAAGGCGCTCGGGAAGAAGGCCGAGTTCGACAAGGAGGCGGCCTCGCTCGCCCCGCAGGTCGAGGCGGCGACCAAGTCGAGCCAGGCGATCCAGGAGCGGATCGACCAGCTCAAGGCCCGGATCACGGAGGCCGAGCGCACCTCGTCGACGCTGATCGCGCGCAAGAACGCGGCGACCGCCCAGAAGAAGGTCGCGGCCGCGCTCGCGGACCTCGGCGACGGCGACAACGCGTTCTCGACGCTCAAGCGGTTCGAGGAGGCGGTCGAGAAGGACGAGGCCGCGGCGATCGCGTTCGACTCGCTGGCCGCCGGGCAGCTCACGACCGACCGCGACCTCGAGAAGGAGATCGCGCTGCTCGGCATGGGCGGCGGCGGCAAGGTCGACGACGACCTCGCGGCGCTCAAGGCCGAGCTCGGCGGCTGACGGCGGGTCGGGGGCCGGGGCGTGGCGATCGGGGGTCTCCTGCTCTTCGTCCTCGCGGCGCTCGTCGTGGGCGTCGTCGGCGTCGGCGTGGGGATCGCGATCGCCGCGAGCCGCCGCGGCGGCGCCCCGGCGCTCCCTGGCCCGCGGCTCGGCGGGGAGCTGCTCGCCGGTCGGCTCCAGGACGTCCGCAAGGGCGGGCTGATCCAGGTCAGCGGCATGGGGGACGAGTTCGAGGACCTCGACCTCGAGGTCGAGCGCGCGGACAAGGTCGCGCTCGGCCGCGAGGCCTGGCACGTCCTCGAGGCGACCTACCGCGGGCGGCCCGTAGGCGTCGAGTGGTCCGAGGACCGCGGCGCGCTCGCGGTCTACGCCCACAAGCGCCTGCGCCGGCCGCTCCCCGAGCTCGGGCTCGACCCGGCCGCGCTCGGACAGGCCCGCGAGGTCACCGTCGACGGCCACGCGCTGACGCTCGCCCACGAGGGCAAGGCCTTCCGCCACGACAACGTGACGGGCTTCGGCAAGGAGCACCAGGCCTGGGCCTTCTTCTCGGCCGACCGCAAGCACGTGCTGCGCGTCGAGCGGTGGGGCGACCAGACGACCGCGTCGCTCGGCGAGCGGATCGAGCCGTCGACGATCCGGGTGTTCCGCTCGCGGGCGTAGGCCGACCCTCCGGGGTCGGCGCCGACGCCCGCGCGCCCCACCCTGACGGGTCCGGGCGGCGCCATTCCCGGCGCGGGCGCGCGAGCGCCGCGCGAGGCGCTCGCGCAAGGTTCACTCCGCGCGAGGGACGGGGCCCACCTCGACCGGCGTCGGCGCCGGCGACGCCACGGCCGCGCCGCGCCAGGGCTCGCGGCCCGGCGCGCGCAGCTCGAGCTCGTGCGGGCCGGGGTCGAGGTCGTCCACGCGGACCGTCTCGCCCGGACGCACGACGAGGAAGCGCAGGCGGCCCGGCGCGCGGTCGCCCGCCGGGCGGACGAGGAGCTCGTGCTCCGGGCCGCCCGGGCCCGTGCCGCGCACGACGAGGAGCAGGCTCGCGGCGGGGGCGAGCTCGAGCGGGGCCAGGTCGAGCGTCGCGCCGGGGGCGAGCTCGAACGTGAGCGGGGCGCCGACGAGGCCCGCCGCGCGGGCGCGCAGCGCGTAGCGCCCCGCCGGGAGGTCGCCGAGGACGCACCCCCCGTCGGGGCCCGTCGCGCCCTCGCGGGCGACCAGGGGCCCGTCGCCCGCGCTCGAGAGCTCGAGCTGCGCCCCGCCCCGCGGCGCGCCCGCGGGGTCGCGGACGGCCACGCGGACCGTCGCCCGCGCCGTCGCCGGCAGCCGGACCTCGCGGCGCGCGGCGCCGGTCGCGTCGCCCTCGGGGAGCACGACCTCGTAGGTCCACGCCGGGTGGCCGGGCGCGCGCACGGCGACGCCCCAGCGCCCGGGCGCGAGGTCCTCGAGCGCGACCCGCCCCTGGGCGTCGGTCGCGCCCTGCGCGACCGGCTGCGCGACGACGGGGTCGCCGGGGTGCACGGCGACGAGGTGCCCGAGCGCGACGCGCGCGCCCGCGACGGGGGCCCCGTCGGGGCCGACGACGACGAGCGCGAGCGCCCGCCGCGCCTCGAGCGTGACCGTGACCGCGACCTCGCGCCCGTCCTCGACCTCGACCTCCGGCGCCGGGCCGCGCGTCGGGTGCTCCGGCGTCACCGCGTAGCGCCCGGGCGCCACGAGGTCGAACGCGAACGCGCCGTCGCGCGCCGTCGCGCGCGCGACGGGCACCCCCGCGCGCAGGAGCGCGACGCCGAGCTCCGACGGCGGGGCCGCGCCCCCCGCGACCTGGAGCCGACCCGCGACGCGCCCGCCGCGCGTGAGGCGCACGACGACGGCGGGGCTCGCGGCCGCGCCCTCCGCAGGGCCGCCGACCTGCACCCCCTCGACCCGACCCTCGGCCGCCCCGGCGCGAACGGCCCGCACGGCGTAGACCCCCGGCTCGAGCCCCTCGAGCCGGGCCCGCCCCGCGGCGTCGCTCACGCCCCCGCGTCCGCCGCCGAGCCCGCCCGGGAGCGGCGGCGCCTCGCCGGGCGGACCGGCGACCGAGACCACGACGAAGGTCCCCGCTCGCCCGCCCGCGGCCGCCTCGACGTGCGCGCCCGCGGCGGGGGCGCCGTCGGGGTCGAGGACGAGCACGTCGAGCCCCGCGAGCCGCCCGAGCACGACCCGCCCGGCGTCGTGCTCGACGACCCCCGCGGGCACGTCGACGTCGAGGGCCGCGGGCGCCCAGCCGCGCGCCTGCACCCGCAGCCGCCACGCCCCCGGCGCGACGCCCTCGACGCGGCACGCGCCGTCGGCGCCCGAGCGCTGGTCCGGCCCCGCGCGGACCTCGACGCGCGCGCCGCGCGCGCGCGGCTCGAGCAGCGCGAACGCGCCCGCGACCGGGCCCCCGTCGGGGTCCTCGACCCGGAGCGTCAACGTCGCGCCGGGCCGGAGCAGGACCTCGCGCGGGGTCTCCGGATCCTGGGGACCCAGCCGGATCGCCTCGCGCCACGGCTGGAACCCGCGCGCCGCGACGGAGAGCACGAGCTCCGCCTGCTCGAGCCCGGCGACGAGCGCCTCGCCGCGACCGTCGGTCGTCGCGCGGCCCGGCGTCACGCCCCCGCCGCCGGCGCCTGCCCCGCCGGCGCCCGCGGCGCCGCCACCTGGCGGCGCGCCGAGAGGCCCGCCGAACCCGCTCGACGCGTCGACCGTCGCCCCGACCACGGCGCGGCCGACCTCGTCCACCACGCGCACGCGGACCGCGAGCGGCGCGCCGAGCCGGAGCGTCACGTCCGTCAGCCGCGCGCCCTCGGCGACCTCGAGGCCGTCGCGGCGCGCGGCGCGCAGCCCCGGGCGCCGCGCCTCGAGCCCCCACGTCCCCGGCGCGACCGCCTCGAGCACGAACCGCCCGGCCGCGTCCGTCGCGACCCCCCGGCCCCCGCCGAGCGCGAGCGGGGCCGGCCCGCCGGGCCCGACCCCGCGCGTGGCGATCACGGCGCCCGCGCGGCCGGCGGCCGGGAAGAACCCCGGGGCCCCGCCCTCCGCCACGAGCGCGACCTGCGCGCCCTCGACCGGCCGTCCCTCGGGGTCGAGGACGACCCCCTCGATCCGCGCCGGACGGGCCAGGACGACCGGTCGGGCCTCGACGACGGCGCCCGCCCGGAGCGCGGGCGCGGGGGCTCGCCCCGGCAGCAGCGCGGCCGCGCGCGCGTGGACGACGTAGCGGAACGCGGCGTCGAGCCCGCGCACCTCCCACCGCCCGTCGCCGTCGGCCTCGACCTCGCGCGAGCGCGTCTCGCCCTCCGTCACCGGCTCGAGCGCGCCGTCGGGGCCCGCCACGAGCCGCATGACGGTCACCCCTGCGCCCGGGCGCACGCCGCGGAGGTGCACGCGGGCGCCCGGCACCCCGACGCCCGCGGCGTCGACGACGCGCCCGCGGACCCCGGTCTCCCGGTTCGCGGGCGCGTCGGCGTCCACCGGGTCGGCGGCGGCGGCGGCCCCGACCACGAGCCCGGGCGCGCCCTCGAGCCCGACCGGCGCGCCCTCGAGCCCGACCCGCCGCGTCGAGGCGTCCTCGCCGGGCGCCCCCGCCGCGCCGGGCGCCGACGCGCCCTCGCCGGCCGCGGGCACACCGGGCGCCTGCGCGACCCGCGGCGCCTCGCGCGCCGTCCCCGTCCCGGCGCTCCCGCGCAGGCGCCCGGTCGGCCCGTCGTCGCCCCCGCCCCCGGCCCACACGAGGACCCCGATCGCGCCCGCGACGAGGACGAGCGCGGCCAGGGCGCTCCGCCGATCCCGGTCACCCCGGGTCTGCTCGGTCCGGTCCGCCATCGGCCCCTCCCTGCCCGCGGCCCCCCGAGGCCTCGCCTCGCCCCGTCCGCGGGAGGTCTTCTACGCGCCGACGCCCTCCCCGGATTGCCCCGCCCCGGGCGACCGCTCCGTCCGACGTCGCGTCGCCCCACCCGTGGGGCCTTCCCCCACCGCAGGCCGAAGCGCAACACCATCCCCACAGGGAGAAGCGCGGGAGGGGGCCGTCGCTTCGCGACGGCCCCCTCCCGCGCTTCTCCCTAAGCGTCCAGGTTCGAGACGTCGCCCGAGTGGGCCTCGATGTAGTCGCGCCGCGGCTCGACCTTCGTGCCCATGAGGATGTTGAAGATCCGGTTCGCCTCGGTCATGTCGTCGAGGGCCACCTTGAGGAGCGTCCGCTTCGACGGGTCCATGGTCGTCTCCCACAGCTCGTCCGCGTCCATCTCGCCCAGGCCCTTGTAGCGCTGGACCTTGATCCCGCGCTGGCCCACGGTGCGCACGGCCGCCGGCACGTCGCGCAGCGAGCTGGCGGGCTCGGCCTCCTTGTCGCGCCGCACGACGATCAGCGCGTCCTCGACCGAGAGCTGCCCGTCCTGGTCGTCCTTGCGCGAAGGCCGCGCGAGGAGCGCGAGCGACACGCCGAGCCCCTCGAGGTCGCGCAGGATCTGCTCGACCCGGTCCTTGTTGTGGAAGCGCGTCACCTCGACGTCGGCCCCCTCGCGCTCGCTGAGCGGGTCCGTCGCGAACCACACCCGCAGCCCGTCGTTGCGCGCCTCGTGGACCACCTGGTCGACGTCGGCGTCCGTGTAGACGGCCGGGGCCTTCTTCGTCTTGGGGAAGAACACCTTCGCGTAGGGGAGCAGGCCGTCGCTCGCCCGCCGGCGCGCGAGGTACTTCCCGAACTCGACGCCCTTGGTCTCGACCTCGCGCGCGAGGCGGTCGAGCTCGGCCAGCAGGTCGACGAGCTTGCCCACCGCCTCGCCCTCGAGCACGCGCGCCGGCGCGCCGGGCGCGCGCAGCTCGACCCGCGCGCCCTGGAGGCCCTGCGCGAGCATCTTCCGCTCGAACTCGGCGTCGTTCGTGATGTACTCCTCGACCTTGCCGCCCTTCGCGCGCTTCACGGTCGCGGGCCCCTCGGCGGCCTCGTCCTCGCCCTCGCCCGCGGCCTCGTCCTCGCCCTCCGCCGCCGGCTCGTCCGCGCCCTTGCCCTTGCGGCGCGTGCGGTAGGTCACCTTGTAGAGCGGCGGCTGCGCGACGTAGACCTTCCCCTCGCGGATCAGGTCGGGCATCTGCCGGAAGAAGAAGGTCAGGATCAGCGTGCGGATGTGGCTGCCGTCGACGTCGGCGTCGCACATGATCACGATCTTGTGGAACTGCAGCTTCGCCATGTCGAACTCGTCGAGGATCCCCGTCCCGATCGCCTGGATCATGGTCGCGATCTCGGAGTGCGAGAGCATCTTGTCGTGCGTGGCCTTCCACACGTTCAGGATCTTGCCGCGCAGGGGCAGGATCGCCTGCGTGCGCGGGTCGCGCGCCTCGCTCGCGGTCCCGCCGGCCGAGTCACCCTCGACGAGGTACAGCTCGCACTCGCGCGGGTCGTTCGACTCCGCGTCCTTGAGCTTCGCGATCCCGCCCCCGCGCAGGACGTCCTTCGTCTTGCGGGCCAGGTCCTTGGCCTGCTTCGCCGCGAGCCGCGCCCGCCGCGCCTCCATGGCCTTGTGGATGATCTTCTTCGTCTCGACCGGGTTCTGGTCGACCCAGGCCCGCAGGTAGTTGCCGACCGCCGTCTGGACGATCCCGCCCACGTCCGAGTTGCCGAGCTTCGTCTTCGTCTGCCCCTCGAACTGAGGCTGCGGGATCTTGACCGAGATCACCGACACGAGCCCCTCGCGGTAGTCGTCCCCGCTCGGCCGCTCCTCGTCCTTCTTGTTCTTCTCGTTCTCCTTGAGCCACCCGTTGAGCGTCGTCGTGAGCGCCGACCGGAACCCGCTCAGGTGCGTCCCGCCCTCGATCGTCGCGATGTTGTTCGCGTAGGTGACGACGGTGTCGCTGTAGGTGTCGTTGTACTGGATCGCGACCTCGACCTCGACGACCCCGCCCGACTCGGCGCTCTCGATCCGCTCGACGAAGTAGATCGGCTTCGCGAGGAGCGTGTTCTCGGTCGCGGAGAGCTCGTTCACGAAGTCCACGATCCCGTTCGGGAACAGGTACTCCTCGGTCCTGCCCTCGCCGCGCTCGTCGCGCAGCGTGATGTGCAGGCCCGCGTTCAGGTAGGCGAGCTCGCGCAGGCGCTTCGCCAGGGTCTGGAGCTTGAACTCCTGGGTCTGCTTGAAGATCTCCGCGTCGGGCTTGAACGTGATCTTCGTCCCGCGCCGCGTCGTCGCTCCGGTCTCCTCGAGGGCCTTCGTCGTCTTGCCGCGCGCGAAGCGGATCTGGTACGACTTCCCGCCGCGGTAGACCTCGGCCTCGAGCCACTCGGAGAGCGCGTTCACGCACGAGACGCCGACCCCGTGGAGCCCGCCCGAGACCTGGTAGGCGCCCTTCTGGAACTTGCCCCCGGCCCCGATCATGCTCAGGCACACCTCGACGGTGGGCTTGTTCACCTTCGGGTGCATGTCGACCGGGATCCCGCGCCCGTCGTCGAGGACCGTCAGCGAGCCGTCCGAGTGGATCGTGACGTCGATCCGCTTGCTGAACCCGGCGAGCGCCTCGTCGACCGAGTTGTCGACGACCTCGTAGACGAGGTGGTGGAGGCCCCGCTCGTACACGTCGCCGATGTACATGGCAGGGCGCGCGCGGACGTGCTCGATCCCCTCGAGCACGTCGATGCTGCTCGCGTCGTAGTCCTCGGCGCGCTTCGGCGCGGCCGGCGCGGCGACCGGAGAGGCCGGGGTCGGAGACGTGGCCATCGGGATCCCTCCGCCGGTCAGGGACGACCGGCCTGCTCGTCTGCCGCCGGGGCGGTCCCCTCGACGCGGCACCGGAGGTCGGTGACCGGGAGCCCGGCCCGCGACCGCAAACACTCCAGCAGACGGTGCTTGTAGTAGACCATCAATTCGTGGGCCAAGGCAGACGTAGCGACGGCGACCGTGAGGACGCCGCCCTGTAGCGAGACGACCCGGGTCGAGCCCGCCCAGTCACTCCCGACGGCCTCTCGCCAGGCCTCCGCCAGGGCCTCGCGCTTCCCGCGAGCCTTTGCGCCAAGTCCTGCGCCAGAAATGACTTGGCCCACGAGGTCGCCGACGCCCACCGGACCCCTGGGGAGGCCCTGTGGAGCCCCCGCGGACGAGCGGCCGGGTCGGCCACTGCAAGTGCCATGACTAGATCCACTTGCAGTCGTTGGCGCCCCTCTGTGCTTCCGTCCCGAGGGCTGTGGAGAACCCCCCGGCCGCTGGCCGGGGGCCCCCGCTCCGCTCCGCCGAGCCCGCGCGTCCGGCACCGCTGACGCCGGGCTCAGGCCGTGAGGTTGAGCGGCATGACCAGGTAGACGTACGACCCGCCCTCGAACCGCTCCTCGATCACCGCGGCGCTCTTGGCGTCCTTGAGCGCGAGGGTCAGCTCGACGCCCTCGAGCACCCGGAGCACGTCCACGAAGAACGCCGGGTTGAACCCCGTCTCGATCGGGTCGAACGGGTAGTCGAGCGGGAACGTGACCCGGCTCTCGCCGACCTCGGGCACCCGCGCCGTGAGCACGAGCCCCTCGCGCGTGAACTGGAAGCGCACCGCCTGGCTGTCCTTCGTCGCGAGCAGCGCGGCGCGCCGCAGCGCCGCCATGAAGCCCTCGCGCGGCAGCGTCAGGCGCTTGTCGTGCGCCCGCGGCAGGACGTCCTCGTAGGGCGGGAAGTGGCCCTCGATCAGCCGCGCGACGACCGACGTGCCGGCCGTGCGCAGGAGGACCTGCGTCGCCTCCACGAACAGCTCGACCTCGCCCTCGGTCGCGCTCGCGATCCGCTGGAGCAGCGCCATGGCCTTCGTCGGGACGACCACGAACACGGGGGTCGGCACGTCCTCCGTGAGGACCCGCTCCTGCATGGCGAGCCGCTTGCCGTCCGTCGCGACGAGCCGCAGCCTGCGATCGGCCAGGTCGACGAGGACCCCGTTCATCGCGTAGCGCGTCTTCTCGGGGTGGGCCGCGAACTGCGTCCGGCGGATCATCTCCGCCAGGGCCTCGGCCGGGAACCGGTGACCGCCCTCGGCCGAGACCTCGGGGAGCTCCGGGTAGTCGTCGGGCTGCTCGCCCATGACGTGGAACTTCGCGTCGCCCGTGCTGATCGTGCAGCCCGCGCGGTCGTCGACCTCGAGCTCGACCTGGTCGCCCGAGAGCTCGCGGAGGATCTGCTGGAAGCGCGCCGCGTTCACGAGCACGCGCCCCTCGCCGAGCACGTCGACCCGGTCGACCCGGACGCGGATCGAGACGTCGAGGTCCGTCCCGGTGAGCTCGAGCACGCCGCCGCGGGCGTCGAGCAGGACGTTCTGGAGGATCGGCCGCGTGCTCTTGGCCGGGACGACCGCGGTCACGACGCCGAGCGCGTCGGCGAGGTCCTTGGCGTCCCCGCGGAGCTTCAGACAACCGGTCTCGACCATGACGCTCATCGTTCCTCGCTGTTCCGGCGCCCGGGGCGCCACGTCGGGGGGGCAGGCGGGCGAGCATAGCCGCACCCACCGACAACTGGACGGGATCCGTTCGGGGGCGGTGCGCCGGGCCCACGCTGCTGGACCCGCTCACCGGCTTCGTCGGGGCCGATTCTACTCGACGAGCCGCTCCCCGCGCGAGCAGGGATTTCCTGGGCTCGTGGCGATCGACGGTCGGCGTGCGCGCGGCCCCGCGGCGGAGGTCTTCCATCTCCCAGTCGATGAGAATTGTCTCTTCTTCTCCCTCTTAGAGGCCCCGGCGGTGTGGAGAGCCGGGCCCCCGACAGCGGTCAACCCCGTGCCGAGCCGACCGTTGCCTCGCGCGACGGGGGCGCGCGAGCGCGTGGAGAGCCCGGATGAACCATGGGCGACATCGCCTCGGTCCTCCCCGCCCCGCCCATCCGGCCGACGCGGCTGCCCTCGGTCCTCCACGAACTCTCCAGGCTCGCCGAAAGCTGGACCCGGATGGCGCACGTCCTCTCCGCGCGCCGTTCGCGCCCCGGCGGAACGCGCACTCGCCCTTCTCCCCGCGCCCCTCCACGCCCGGGCGGAGCCCGGCGCGCGGGCGCGACCCGGTCCCGTGGGGCACGACGCCCCGTCGCGACGTCGAGGCCGCGCGGCCTCGACGTCGCCCGTGGCGACTGACCAGGACGTGACCGCGCCCCTCGTCGGCCCGAGCGGGGTCGTCCCCGGCTGACGAGGGCCCGCCGTCGTCCGCGGGCCCGTCGAGGGGCCCTGCGCCCAGGCCTCCTGCGAGGCCGGCTGCACCGATCGATCGGGCCCGGCGTCGGCCGCGA
>JANJTH010000646.1 GCA_024711205.1 Planctomycetota bacterium
GCGCCCGGTAGGCGGCCGCGCGCGCGACGGCGGGGCGCCGGCCCGTGCGAAGGGCGCGCCGCTCCCCGCTCCCCCCGGCGACCACGTGCCCGCCGGGGGGATCCACCGGCGGCCGACGGCCCGCGAGCCAGGCGCCGGAGGTCAGCGCCCCGCCGCGCGCCAGCGGACGGTCAGGTCGACGCCCGGCCGGAAGCGCGTCGCCTCGAACGTCCAGGCGCGCGCGCCGGCCGGGCCGCCGTCGGCCGGCGCCGCCGTCGGTCCCGCGAGCGGCAGGCTGGCCGCCGCGAGGTCGAGGCCCGCGGGGAGGCGCACGCGGAGCGTCGCGCGGCCGATCGGGTCCGGCCACGCGAGCGCGCTCGTGAGCACGTAGGTCGCGCTCGCGTCGAGGGAGCGCTGGCGGTAGCGGACCCTGAGCACGACCTCCCGGCCGGCGACCTCGAGCGGGAACGCGACGCCCTCGCGCGTGCGGTCGAAGGGCACCGGCTCCCAGCGCGGCGGGGCCCGCGCCCCGTCGCCGGGGGCCGGGGCGTCGCCGTCGCCCGCGCTCGCCGCGGCGTCGCGCGAGCGCTCGACCGAGACCTCGTCGGGCGGCGGGTGGGCGCCGTCGACGGCGAACGGGAACCAGATCGTGCGGACCAGGCGCGCGCCCGGCGGCGGGCGGAGCCCGTAGCGGCCGTCGACCTCGACGGCGTCGCCCGAGGCCGCGACGGTGAGGGTCACCTCCTCCCACGCGAAGGCGAGCGCCGGGACCTCGGGCCGCGCGGGCGGCGGCGCCGCCGCGCCGAGCCGGCGCCAGGCCGCGGCGGGGACGTCACGCGGGCGCGGGCGCCCGCCCTCGAGCACGGCCTCGCCCTGGGCCCAGGTCAGCTCGAGCGGGGCCGCGGCGGACACGCGGCGCGCGACCCAGCCCAGGTGGAGCGCGACCGAGCCGCGCGCCCCGAGCGGACGTCCCGCCGCGACCTCGGCCGGGTCCCGCGCGAAGCCGTCGGCCACGAGCACGTGGTCCGGGCGCGGGCAGCCGGGGCCGAGCCGCAGGAAGTTGGCGAGCGTGGGGGCGGCGGCGCCGCCCCCCGCGGCCGGGGGCAGGTCGGCGATCCCGAGCCCGCGCGCGGCCACGGCCGGGTCGAGCGCGCGCTCGACGCGCACGAGGCCGTCGTCGGCGCTCCAGGCGACGTCGCCCTCGGACGAGCCGTAGGCGCCGACCCAGGGGTCGTCGCCCGTCCACCACGAGACGACGACCTCCTCGCCTCCGGTCGGCTCGAGCCGCGCGCGCGTGAGGAGCGTCCCGTCGGGGAGCACGAGCGCCCACCGCGTCACGGCGAGCGGCGGGGTCGCGTTGCGCGCCGCGAGCAGGAGCCCTTCGCGGTCGTGCGCGAGCCTGGCCCCGCCCAGGTACCGCAGCGGGAGCCCGCCCGCGCCGCGCCCGAGCCCCTCGGACCAGCCGTGCGCGAAGAGCGCGCGGGCCCCGTCCGGACCGTGGAGGACGAGCGTCTCGTCCTGCGCGCACCACAGGCCCGCGGGCGGCGCCCCCGGCCGCTCGAGCGACCACGACGAGCGGTCCTGGCTCCCGAGCAGGAGGCCCCCCGTGTAGCCCGGGAACCGCTCGTGCAGGCGCAGCGTGACGGTCGCGCCGTCGGCGCGGCGCACGACGACCTCGCCCCGGCCCGAGGCCGGGTCCCAGGCGTCCTCGATCTCCGGACGACTGCGGGCCGGGGCCGAGCCGCGCGCGCGCGGCGCCGGGTCCGGCCCCGAGAGGAGGGCGACCCCCGCGACGAGCGCCGCCGCCCCGGCCGCCTCGCGAGGCCAACCGCGCGGCCCCGGGGCGCCGCCCGCGGGGCGGGTCACACCGCGTCGGGCGGGGAGACCTGCGCGCGGCGCCGGCCGCCGGTGAGGAGCAGCGCGAGCCCGGCGAGCCCGAGCGCGACCCCGGCGGCGCCGCGCGCGGGCGCGAGGCTCGAGGAGCGCGGCGCGCGCCGCGCGGGCAGCGTGACCTCGCGCGTCGTGGTGTAGACCGAGGGCTTGCCGCCGGGCGGGTCGTTCGCGTTCCGGGGCACGAACCGGCGCCCGTCCCAGCGCCACCCGCCCGAGACGCTGCCGAGCGCGAGCTGACGGGGGGCGTCGCCGAGGGCGACGACGCGCGTGAAGCGGTGATACTCCATGAGCCCGCTCCCGCCGTTGGCGCGCTCGACGCCGGGCGCGACGGTCCAACCGCCCTCGAGCGGGGGTACCTCGGGCCGCGGCTCCCAGTCGCCGGGTGCCCTGGGCGGCGCGTCGTACGCGAGCAGCACGAGCTGGCCGTCGTCGACGCCGCGCATGCCGAGGAAGGTGACGGTCGCCACCCCGGCCACCTCGTCGGCCCGGACGGTGAAGAGGACCTCCGTGGCGATCGGGTTGGCGAGGCCCGCCGTCGCGGTGGCGAGGAGCGCGAGGGGAAGGAGGAGGGCGGGGGCGCGGCGGGGTGTGCTCATGGACCCAGCGTAGCGCCGGCGGAGGCCGCCGTCAGGGCGACGGGCGGACACCAGGCGGACGCCGGCGCCCGCCGCCCTCGCGCCCCCTGCGAACATGCCCCTGCAGCCCGCGGGGCGGAGTCGCCCCCGCAGGCCGGGCGGAGCCAGGGTGCGGGACCACGAGCTGAGGGCGCTCGAGCGCGAGGCGGGGCCGCGCGACCCGGACGGGGCGCTCCGGCTCGCGCGCGCGCTCGAGCGCAAGGGGCTCCCCGACGAGGCGCTCGCGGCGCTCCGCCCGCACGCGGGCGACGAGGCCGTGCGCCGCGCGCTCGCGACGTGGCCGGCCTGGACGCACCCGTGGGGCGGCTGCGCGGGCGGCACGTGGGCGCTCGACGCGGCGCCGCTCGCCGCGCGCCCGCGCGTCCTGTGGCGGGGGCTCGAGCCGGCGGCCGGGGCGCGCGAGCGGTTCGCGATCTCGCTCGGCGGCCGGCGCCTGCTCCTCGCGACGCCGCTCGCGGTCGTCACCGCCGACGCCGCGGGCGTGACGTGCCTCGAGCCCGAGACGGGCGCGCGGCGCTGGACGCTCGCGGGCGCGTGGCCGCTCGACGGGCGCCTGCCCGTGGTCGTCGCGCTCGGGCTCGACCTGCTCGTGCACCACCCCGCGGGCGAGGCGCTCCTCGTCGACCTCGCGACCGGCGCGCGGCGCGACGGGCCGCCGACCGTCGCCGGGCGTGTGCGCGCCTGGCCGCGCGGGCCCGGCGAGGCGCCCGCCGCGGACGCGCCCGCGGCCTGGGAGCTCCTGCGGCGCCCGGGCGACCTCGCGGGCGCGCTCGCGCCGCCCGGGTGGTTGCTCGCCTGGAAGCGGTGCGGGTTCGACGGGGAGCCGGTCGCCGCGAGCGCCGAGCGCGTGCTCGTCGACCAGGGCGATCACCGCGACCTCGAGCTCGTCTGCGCGGCGACCGGCGCCGCGCGCGGGGGCGTGCCGTGGGGCGAGCGGCGCGCCCTCGACGCGCTCGGCGCCGTCGTCGTCGCGCAGGGGCGGCCCGGGCGCGCGGCCGGC
>JANJTH010000674.1 GCA_024711205.1 Planctomycetota bacterium
GCGCCCGGGGCGTCGGCCGAGGGCGTCGCTGCGCCCGCGGAGCCCGCTCCGGAAGCGCCGGTCGCCGGAGCACCCGGGGGGCCGGGGGTGGACGTCGCGGCGGCGCCCGGCCCGGCCGCGAGCGCGCCGGCGGCGCGCCCCGGGCTGTTCTCGTTCCGCAGCGCGAGCGGGCTCGACTGGGACGCGCGGCTCCGCTTCCAGGTCGTGCCGGCCCTCTCGCGGGTCGGCTTCGACGCGAAGAGCACGCTCCACGACTTCACGGGCGTCACGTCCGAGGTCGAGGGCCGCCTCGCGCTCCGCCTCGCGGACCCGGGGCGCGACGGGGAGGGCGAGGTCGTCGCGCGCGCGGCGACCCTGAAGACGGGGATCGACGGGCGCGACGAGGAGCTGTGCAAGCGGCTCGAGACGGCGCGCCACCCGGAGCTCCGCTTCGTCCTGCGGGCCCTGCGGGGCGCGCGGGTGGACCGCGCGGCGCGGCGCGTGACCGGGCAGGTCGAGGGGGACATGACGATCCACGGGGTCACGCGCCGGCTGACCGTGCCGGTCGAGCTCACCGTCGACGACGCGCGGCGGCTCGTCGTCACGGGCGACGCCGCCCTCCGCATGAGCGACTTCCAGGTCGAGCCGCCGACGGTCGGGCCGATCTCGGTCGAGGACCAGGTGCGGTTCTGGGTCGCGCTGCGGCTGCGCTCCCTGGGGCCGGCCGGGGCGGCGACCGCGAACGAGGGCGGCCGGTGAGCGCGCGACGGGCGCGGGGAGGCGCGCGGGTCCTCCTCCGGGGCGCGCTCCTCGTGGTCGGGGCGGCGCTCCCGACCGGGTGCTACGCGAGCAACGTCGTGGCGCCCGACGCCCGCGCGGTCGAGGCCGCGCGTCCCCGGGTCGCCTGGCGTCCCGCCACGGCGCGCGACCTCCCGGGGTTCTGGGCCTCGACGGAGGTCACGGGCGCGCTCGCGGGGGGCGTCCTCAAGGCCTACGCGTGGTTCGACGCCGAGGGCGGCTACAGCAGCGCGGCCCTCGTGGTCGGCGAAGAGGGCCCCCGCTTCGCCGTGCTCAGCGAGGGCGGGCGCTGGGCGTTCGGGCCCGACGGCGTCGACCTCCACGACGGGGCCGGGCCGCTGCAGGCCTTCGCCGCGCCCGGGCGCCTCCGGCTCGACGCGCCCGATGGCGCGATCGCGTTCGAGGCCGTGGCGCTCGAGTGACCGCCGGGGCGCGCGCGTCGGGTCCGCTCCGCGCTCGGCCCGCGCGGGGCGGGCCGCGCTCCGGGTGGTCGGCCCGGCGCGGCCCTCGCGCGGGGCTACTCGAGCGCGCGCGAGCTCGCGGTCACGATCAGGAGCAGGTCGGCCTCCGGCCACGCCTTGACGACGCGCAGCACGTAGTGCGCGCCGTCGTCGAGCTGCACGTCGACGGCGACGACGCGCTCGCGGCGCGGCGGGGCGGGCGGCGGGGTGCGCGCCGGGCGCGTGACCTCGCAGCGCAGGCCGATCCGCTCGCCGTGCCGCGAGGCCGTCGCCTCGAGCGCGTGCTCGAGCGGGAGCTCGAACGCGAGCGGCCGGCCGACGGGGCCGCGGCGCGCGGCCGAGCTCAGCGCCTCGTAGCGCGCGTGCCCCAGCTCGGCGAGGGCCTCGCGCCAGGGGCGGAGCGCGGCCGGGATCTCCGGCGCCTTCCCCGGCTCGAGCTGGCCCGCGCCGCGGACGGCGACGACGCGCACGCTGAGCGGGCCCTGGGGCTCCTGCCCGCGCGCCGGCGCCCAGCCGAGCGCGGCGAGCCCGGCCGACGCGGCGGCGACCACGCGGAGCAACGCGCGTCGGGGCAATGGCTTCGAGGGGCGGGTCACGGTCACCTGCGCGGGGCCGGATCCTAGCACGGAGGGCAGGCGGCGGGCGGCGAGGCCGCGCCGCTACTGCTTCTCGCGCACCCAGACGCAGACGAGGTGGTCGATCGCCTCCCAGCCGGCGACGAACTGGTCGGCGTCGAACTCGATCCGCAGCACCTCGACGTTGCCGGCGACCGGCGTCGGCGAGGTCGGCGCCTGCGGGCCGGGGTCGGCCGCCTCCTCCGGTCCGGCCGGGTCGGCGGGCGTGGGCGCGTCCGGCCCCGGCTGGGGCGGCGGCGGCTGGGCCCCCGCGGGCTGGAGGCTCGAGACGGCGCCCCGCGGGTCGAACAGGTCGAGCGGCGCGAGGAACCCCAGCGTGACGGCCAGGAGCACGGCGGCCGCGGCCGTGAGCGGCCGGAGCAGCCGCGGGCCCCGGGCGGGCGCGTAGGCCCCGCTCGCGGCCTCGGCCCGGACGGCGGCGTCGACGCGGGCCCACGCGGCGTCGGGCAGGTCCGGCGGCTCGAGCCGCGCGGCGAGCGGCGCCAGGCCCTCCTCGGCCCCGGCGAGCGCGTCGCGGCAGCGGGGGCACGCGTCGAGGTGGGCCTCGAACGACGTGGCGGTCGCCTCGTCGAGGTCCTCCTCCCGCTCGCCGGCCAGGATGGACGCCACGATCGCGCAGTCGACGGAGCTCACGGGGCCGCTCGCTGGCATGGGTTCACGACGATCCGCGCGGGGGCGATCGGCGAGGGGAGGGGTCTCGGGGCGAGGGCCGGCGTCGCCCGCCGTCCTCGTCCGCAACGGTCCGACGCGCGAGGCCGCGACGGCATTCTGTCGGGCCTTGCGGCCGGTCTGGGGGTGGTGCTGCCGCGCCGCGTCACGAGTGCGCGAACTGGGCCAGGAGGCCCTGGAGGTTCTTGCGGGCGTAGAACAGCCGCGACATGACCGTGCCGATCGAGATCCCGAGCGTGTCGGCGATCTCGCGGTAGGACAGGTGCCGCACGGCGAACAGCACGAACACGGTCCGGTGCTTCTCGGTGAGCTTGCCGAGCGCCTGGTGGAGCGCCTCCTCGAGCTCGCGCCCGCTCGCCTGGGCCGCCGGGCTCTGCGCGCCCTCGGGCGGCTTGATCCCCGAGCCGCCGGCGCTGTCCCCGTCGACGAGCCGCTCGTCGAGGGGGTCGGCCTGCCGGACCTTGCGG
This sequence comes from Planctomycetota bacterium, assembly GCA_024711205.1. Taxonomy (GTDB): domain Bacteria; phylum Planctomycetota; class J058; order J058; family J058; genus JANJTH01. Next base: position 3,010 of record JANJTH010000674.1, read on the forward strand.
CGGCGGGCGAGGTCGATCGCGAGGTGCACGGCGATCTGGCACAGCCAGGTGCCGACCGCGGCGCGGCGCTCCCAGCGCGCGAGCGAGCGGTGCGCCTTGAGGAAGGTCTCCTGCACGATGTCGAGCGCGTCCTCGGCGTTGCGGGTCATGCCGTAGGCGACCTTGAACACGGCGGGGCGGTGCCGGGCGTAGAGCTCCTCGAACGCGGACCCGTCGCCGCCGAGCGCGCGGGTCCTGCGCGGGCCCGGGGGGCCGCGGCTCGGGGCTCGACGTGCTCATGGGCTGCGCGATTCTACCTGCCCGGACCGGGCTCGGCCCGGGCGCTCGCCCGCCCGCGCCGGGCGGGCATTCGACTTGCAGCCGCCCGGCGGACTCCGTATCGTGTCGCCCCGTGCCGACGACGCCGGCCGCGCGCACGCGTCCCCCGGAGCCGCCCATGTTCGCCCTCTCGCCCGCCTCCCTGCTCGCAGCGACCCGCCCCGGCGCGCCCCGCGCCCGCTCCGCCTGCGTCGCCGGCCTGGCCTGCCTGGCCGCGCTGCTCCTGCTCGCGGGCCGCGCGGACGCCGTCTACCTGTTCTTCATGCGGCAGGACCTCGCGCTCGCGCTCCAGCGCACCCCGCAGGACCTCGTGGGCAAGCAGGTCTGCTTCACGGACGAGCTGGCCGTGATCTGGCCCGAGGCGCAGGAGCGCCCGAGCCGGCTCGGCGGCAAGCGCCACGTGCTGTTCGACACGGCCTACCTCCGCTGCGCGATCCCGCAGGACCGCATGGAGACGCACCTCGAGCAGATCTGGACCGACGCGCAGCGCGGCTACGGCGAGGCGCGCAAGAAGATCAACGAGATCAACGACGAGCTGCTCGCCCGCAAGATCACGCTCACCGAGGCCCAGACCCGCCGCCGCGAGCTCTACTGGGAGCTCTACCGGCTGTGGAAGAACAAGCCGATCGTGACCGTCTACGGGAAGGTCGAGCGGGCCGACTTCTGGGGCGGGGTCCGCGGGCGCGACCAGGGCGTCGCGACCGAGGCGATCACGATCGTGGTCGACCGGGTCGAGAAGCCGCGCGACCGCTGGTACGACAGCCTCGACGACTGAGGCCGGACAGGCCGAAGAGGGCCAGCGCGCGGGGCTCCTCGCGCGCGGCCGCCACGGCGCGGGCCCCGGGCCCGCGCGAACCGGAGACGAGTCCCCATGGGTGTCCACTTCCAGCAGTCGGCGTCGGTCGCCGCCTACGTCCTCAAGCAGCGGCTCCTGCGGCGCGAGAAGTACCCGCTCGTGCTCATGCTCGAGCCGCTCCTCCGCTGCAACCTCGAGTGCGGCGGCTGCGGCAAGATCCAGTACCCGGACGAGGTGCTCGACAAGCGCCTGACGCCCGAGGAGTGCTGGGGCGCGCTCGACGAGTGCGGCGCCCCCATGGTGTCGATCGCGGGCGGCGAGCCGCTGATCCACAAGGAGATCGACGTCATCGTCCGCGGGTTCGTCGAGCGGAAGAAGTACGTCTACCTGTGCACGAACGCGATCCTGCTCGAGAAGAAGCTCTCGCTGTTCAAGCCGTCGCAGTACCTCACCTTCAACGTCCACATGGACGGCCCCGAGGAGATGCACGACGAGCGGGTGTGCCGCGAGGGGACCTACAAGAAGGCGGTCGCCGCGATCAAGGCGGCGAAGGCGCTCGGGTTCCGCGTGAACACGAACACGACGGTGTTCCGCGGCGAGGACCCGGCGCAGATCCGCCGGATGTTCGACGACATGGCGGCGCTCGGCGTGGACGGCATGACCGTGTCCCCGGGCTACAGCTACGAGAAGGCGCCGCAGCAGGAGCTGTTCCTCCAGCGTGAGGAGACGATCGCGCTGTTCCAGGAGGTCCTCAAGGACCACAAGAAGCACGCCTGGAACTTCAACCAGAGCCCGTTCTTCCTCGAGTTCCTCCAGGGGCAGCACGAGGACTACGACTGCACGCCCTGGGGCATGCCGCTCCGCTCGGTCTTCGGCTGGCAGCGGCCGTGCTACCTGCTCCAGGAGGGCTACGCGCGCACCTACAAGGAGCTGCTCGCGACGACCGACTGGGCGGCCTACGGGCGCAAGAGCGGCAACCCGAAGTGCGCGAACTGCATGGTCCACTGCGGCTACGAGGCGACGGCCGTGAACGATCACTTCAAGCGGCCCGGCGCCTCGCTCGTCTCGGCGCTCTCCGGGTGACGAGGACGGGGTCCTCGCGCCGGCGGCGCGGGGACCCCCCCCACGCCCCCCC
>JANJTH010000692.1 GCA_024711205.1 Planctomycetota bacterium
CGCCCCCCCCCCCCCCCCCCCGGCCCCCCCCCCGCCCCCCCCCGCCCCCGGGGCCCCCCCCCCCCCCCCCCCCCCCCCCCCCCCCCCCCCCCCCCGTGGTTGGGGGGGGGGGGGGGGGGCCCCCCCCCCCCCCACACCCCCCGAATTCCCTACCAGTCGTCCGAGGTGGCGGCGTCGTCGATCAGGGAGAGCACGCGCGCGATCCGCGACGTGTCCGCGGCCTGCTCCTGCTCGGTCTCGGTCCCGCTCGTGTCCCTCGTCGGCTCGCTCATGCGCTCCTCCCCTGGCGCCCACCGGCGCTCGACAGCGCGCCGCGGCGGCTCCCCGCCGCTCACGACGCAGTCCTCGAAGTCGTCCGCGCTGGCGCCCCCCGCGCCGCCGCTCCGATCCGCCGCCGCCCGGGCCTCCGCGGTCCGGAGCGCGGCCTGGCGGGCCTCGGCCTCGCGCGCCTCGGCCTCGCGCGCGGCGAGCCGGGCCTCGGCGAGCCGGGCCTCCGCGGCGCGCGCCTGCGCGAGCCGGGCCTCGGCCTCGCGCGCCTCGCGCAGGAGCCGCTCGGCCGTGGCGCCGCCTTCGTCGTCCATGTGGACGCGGTGGCTGCCGACGACCTCGGTGCTCCCCTCGATCGCGGCGGCGCGCGCGAGCGCGCGCCGGATCAGCTCGGGGTCGTTCTGGAGCCCGAACTCGCCCGCGAAGGCGTCCGTCGTGCGCAGCACGTAGTTGCGCCCGCGCCGCTGGCGCTGGATCAGCCCGCGGCGCAGGAGCTCCTTGACGTGGTCGTAGACGCCCGTGCCGCGCTCGCGCACGAGGCGCGCCTGCGAGAGCGGCTGGTTCATGGCGACGAGCGCGAGCGTCTCGGTCACGACCGGCTTGAGGAGCGGCGGGGCGACCGCCGCCACGTCCTGGCGGTAGGCCGTCTTGAGGTCGAGGATCAGGGCCCGCTCCCCGCCCTTCTCGCGCTCGAACAGCGCCACGGCCGTCTCGCGGCGCGCGAGCGACGCCTCGAGCGCGGCCACGGCGGCCGCGACCTCGCCCACCGGGAGGTCGAGGGCCGCCGCGATCTCCGCGGTCGTGAGCGGCACGTGCGTCGAGAACAGGAGCGCCTCGAGCTGCTGCGGGACCGAGCGCCCCCCGCGGCGCAGGTCCGCCGCGACGGCCTCGAGCGCCGCCTCGGCGGCCGGGTCGACGGCCGGCTCGGAGTCGGGCTCGGCGGCCACTTCGACCGTGGGCTCGACGACGGCGTCGGCTCCGGGCTCGGGGGCCGAGGAATCGCCGGCGGCCGCCTCGAAGGCCGCGTCCGCGGGCTCCTCCTCGAACACGACGACGGGCCCGGGCACGGTCGATCCGGTCGTGCAGTCCGCCCGCTCTTCCGTTCTTCCCGTTCCCGTTCCCGTTCCCGTTCCCGTTCCCGCGGTCGGGCAGTCCGCCTGCTCGTCGCCCCCCTTCGCGAGGCCCGGGAGCGTCTCCTCCTCTCGCCCCGGCGCCTCCGCCGTCGGCGCCTCCGCCGTCGGGGCCTCCGCCGCCGCCGCGCGCGCGGCGCGGCCCGACCCCTTGCGGGCCCGCGGGCGGTCGGCCGTCGCGGCCCGGTCCTTCGTGCGGCGCGTCGTCACGGCTGCCCCTCCTCCTCGTCGTCCGCGCGCTCGGCGGCCTCGGCCGCGCCCGAGCGCGTGAAGCTGCCCGACCAGCTCGCCTCGGCCTCGGCCTCGGCCTCGAGCTCCGTCTCCGGCTCGACCCCCGGCTCGGGGGCGTCCTCGTCGTCCTGGCGCACCCCCGCGCGGACCTCGCCGAAGAAGCGCCCGCGGCGGATCGTGAGCGGCCCGTAGACGGCCTGCTGCGCGAGCACGACCTCCTCGTCGTTCGCGAGGAACAGGAGCGCCAGGTAGGCCCCGCCGCGCGTGCGCCCGGCCCCCACGAGCTCCTCGAGCTCGACCTGCTCGCGCTCACCCCCGAGCAGGCGCCACAGGTCCTCGCGCACGAGCACGATGTCCCGGTCGAGGTCGTCCTGGTGCGCCGAGCCGATGCACTCCTCGAGCGCGGTCGCCTCGTCGAACACCGGGACGTCGGCCAGCTCGGCCTCGCGCGTCGCGAGGCGCTCGTCGTAGTCGCGCAGCGCGTCGATCAGGTCGCGCAGCGTGAGCCCGCGCGCGCGCGGGCGGCGCTCGCGCGGCGCGAGCCCGCCCACGCCGTCGTCCTCGAACCCGTCCGGGTAGACGAGCGGCGCGTCGTCGGGGAGCAGCCCGCGCCGCCGGCGCAGCGCGTCCGCGAGGTCGTCGAGCTCCGCGTCGAAGGCCGCCTGCTCGTCGACCCCGTCGCGCCGCCGCTCGCGCTCGGCGAGCGCCTGGGCCTTCAGGTGGATCAGGGCCGCGGCGTAGAAGATCAGCCGGCCCACGTGCCCCAGGTCGCGCGCGTCGAGCCGCTCGTCGAGCGCCGCGAGGTAGCGGTCGGTGAGCGCGACGATGTCGATGTCCCAGGGGTCGTACTCGCCCCGGCGCGCCAGCTCGAGCAGCAGCCCGAGCCCCGGGTCGCGCGCGGCCCGCCCGGCCGGCAGGCCGATCCGGGCCTCGAGGTCGCCCTCGCCCTCGTCGTCCGCGCCGCCCGGCGCGCCGCGGCCCGCGTGCGTCGCGTCGCTGCCCTTGATCACCGGGCACCGCCCGCGGCGCCGCCGGCCGCCTGCCCCGCGACCTCCGCGCCGCCGCCTGCGCCGCCGCCTGCGCCGCCGTCGGGCCCGCCCTCGGCCCCGTCCATGGCCACGCCCGTGACGACCGTGCCCCAGCCCTTGCGCATGGACACGCCGAGGGTCTGGCTCGAGCGGTCGAGCATGACGCGGTGGTGCGAGATCACGACGTACTGGCGCGTCCTGGCCCGGGCGCGGATCGCCTCGGCGAGCACCTCGGTGTTCACGCCGTCGAGGCTCTGGTCCACCTCGTCGAACACGAAGAACGGGGCCGGGTTCACCTCCTGGAGCGCGAAGATGAACGCGAGCGCCGTGAGCGACTTCTCGCCGCCGCTCATGGCCTCGAGCCGGGCCAGCTTCTTGCCGCGCGGGCGGGCCTCGATGATCAGCCCGCCCGCGAACGGGTCCTCGGGCGCCTCGAGCCGCAGGCGCCCCTCGCCGCGCGCCAGCTCGGCGAACGCGCTCTGGAAGGCCTCCGAGACGCGCTCGAACGCGTCGAGGAAGGCCGTGCGCTTCTTCCCCTCGAGGTCGACGATCCGGGCCCGGAGCTGGTCGCGCTCGACGTCGAGCGCCGCGAGCTTCGTCTCGAGCTCGCCCGTGCGCTCGATCACCTGGTCGTACTGCTCGACCGCGAGCTGGTTCACCGGCCCGAGCGCCTCGAGCTCGTGCTCGAGCTTGGCGAGCGCCTGCTCGAGCTTGCGCCGGGCCCGCGGCAGGTCCGCCGGCGCGTCCTCGACGCCCGGCGCCTCGAGCCCGAGCGAGGTCGCGTGGGCGCGCAGGGCCGCGGCCTTCTCGCGCGCGGCCGCCGTGTCCACGGCGAGCTGCGCGAGCCGGGCCGCGAGCGCCTCGAGCTCGGTCTGGGCGGCGCGCGCCGCGTCGCGGGTCGCCTGGGCCGCCTGCCGGGCGGCCTCGCGCCGCTCGGCGAGCGCCTTGAGCTCGGCCGAGAGCGCGGCGAGCGCCGCCTCGCGGTCCGCGAGCTCGGCCGTCACCTCCTCGGCCTCGGCCTCGGCGAGCGCCCCGCGCCGCGCCTGCTCCGCGCGCTGCGCGGTCGCCTGCGCGAGCGAGGCCCGCGCGGCCTCGAGCCGCTCCTCGGCGCCGCGCCGCTCGGCGAGGGCCTCGGCGTGGCCGCCGCGCAGGCGGGCGAGCTCCTGCTCGAGCGCGCGCATCTGCTGCTCGCACTCCTGGGCCTGGCGGTTCAGCTCGTCGAACTGCGCGCCGTGCTCGGGGTGGTCGATCGCGGCCAGGCGGGCCGCGGCCGCCGCGAGGTCACCCCGCACGCGCTCGAGCGCGCCCGTGAGCTCGGCCTGCTCGCGGCACGCCGCCTCGAGCTCGCCCGCGAGCGCCTGGAGGCGCTTGCCCTGCGGGCCGAGCTGCTCCTCGAGCCGCCGCAGCTCGCCCGTGAGCGACGAGACCTGCGCCTCGACCTCGGCGAGCGCCTTCTGCTCGCGCGCGAGCGCGTCCTGCGCCTGGCCCAGCTCGGCCTCGGCCCGGACGAGCGCGCCGCGCGCGGCGCTCCGCTGGCGCTCGAGCTCCTCGATCGCGCGCCGGCGCTGGTCGATCTCCTCCTGGGCCTGCGCGGCCTGGACGAGCAGGCGCCCGCCGCGCGTCGCCGCGCCGCCCGTCATGGTCCCGCGCAGGTCGTGCAGGTCGCCGTCGAGCGTGACCATGCGGTGCCGCCCGATCAGGGGCAGCGCGTCCTGGGTCGTCTCGACGACGAGCGTCGTGCCGAGGATCGACGAGATCACCTCGTCGTAGCGGCGGTCGTGCTCGACGAGCTCGTTCGCCCAGCCCACGATCGCGCGCCCGCGCGGCGCCGCGCCGTCGGGGCGCCGCCCGCGGACCTTCGTGAGCGGCGCGAACGTGAGCCGCCCGGCCCCCGTGCGCCGGAGCAGCTCGATCCCCGCCTGCGCCACGCGCTCGTCGTCGACGACGACCCAGCCCAGGCTCCCGCCGGCCGCCGCGTCGAGCGCGAGCGCGTAGCGGCCCTCGAACCGGATCAGGTCGGCGACCGTCCCGTGGACGCCGCGCAGCTCCTTGAGCGCCGCGAGCGCGCGCCCGCCGCCCAGCTCGAACGCCTGCGCGCGGCGGGCCTCGGCCGCGGCGAGCTCCTGCTCGGCCTTCGAGAGCTTGCCCGCGACCGCGTCGAGCCCCGAGCGCAGGTGGCCCGTCTGCTGCGCGGCCGTCCGCCGCCGCTCCTCGGCCTCCTTCACGGCCTCGCGGCGCGCGCGCAGGCGCGCGGCGGCCTCGGCGACCTCCTCCGAGAGCGCGCCGTGGCGGCGCGCGGCCTCGCCGTGCCCGCCCTCGAGCAGCCCGCGCTCGGCCTCGCCGCGCCCGAGCCGCTCGGCGAGCTCGCGGTCGCGCGCCTGGAGCTCGCCCTCGCGCGCGCGCAGCCGGTCGACCTCGCCCTGGATCTCGCGGGCCTGCTCGACCTGCCGGATCTGGTCGGCGCCCTGCTTGCGGAGCGACGCCGCGATCCCCTCGAACCGGCGCGTGAGCGCCTGGTGCTTCGCCTCGCGCTCGTCGAGCGTCGCGCCGCGCTCGTCGGCCGCCTGTCCGAGCGCCTCGAGCCGGGCCTCGCCCTCCTCGACGGCGCGCGCGAGCTGCGGGGCGCGCGCCGCGAGCGCGGCCTCCTCGGCGCGGGCCGCGCGGGCGCGCTCGCGCGCGCCCTCGGCCCGCGCGCGGAGCTGCTCGACCTGCCGGACCTGCGCGAGCCGCTCGCCGTCGCCCTTCGCCTCGAGCTCGGCCTCGACCGCCGCGAGCGCCTTGTTCGCTGCCGCGGCCTCGCGGTCGAGCTGCTCGCGGCGCCGCGCGAGCTGCTTCTGCGCCTTCTCGGCCTCGTGGGCCTCGTGGACGCGGGCCGCGAGCGCGACCTCGGCCTCGGTCACGTCGAGGCACACGAGCTCGCCCTCGGCGTCCTGCTTGCGGCCCGTGAGCGAGCGATGCGCGAGCGCCTGGTCGCGCTCGAGCTTGAGCTGGCCCACGCGCGCCTGGAGCTCGGCCAGGATCAGGCGCGTGTCGTCGGTCAGGCGCTCCGACGCGCCCAGCTCCTCGTGCGCCGCCTCGATCCGGCGGTCGAACTCGCGCGTGCCGGCGAGCTCGTCGAGGACCTGCCGGCGCGCGACGCCGCCCATGGAGGTGAGCCGGATCACGTCGCCCTGGAGCACGATGTTCTGGCCGCTCGTCGGGAAGCCCAGCTCGCGCATGAGGTCGTGCAGGTCGGTCAGGCGGACCGGCTTGCCGTCGAGCTCGTAGTGCGCCTGCGCGCCGCCCTGCTTGACGCGGCGGACGACGCGGCTCACCTCGAGCCGGCGCCGCACCGTGCCCGTCGCGCCCTCGGTCGCCCCGGCGGGCGGCTCGAACTCGCCCTCGAGCTCGAGCGAGACGCGCGCGGTGGTCTTGTTGCCCTCGATGCAGATCAGGTCGGTCAGGCGCTCGGCGCGCATGCCCTTGCTCGTGGCGATCCCGAGCACGAACTGCATGGCGTCGATCAGGTTCGACTTGCCCGACCCGTTCGGGCCCGAGACCGTCGTGAAGCCGGGCCGGATCGGGATCCGCGTCTTCTTCGCGAACGACTTGAAATTGTCGAGCGTGAGCGCGACGACCCGGACCCACACGGGCCGGCCGATGGCGTCCATGGGCGAGTCCATGGGGGAGTCCGCAGCAGCCGAGCCCTCCGTGGCCCCCACCTCGGCACCCACCGCGCTGACCGCCGGCTCCCTCATGCCCTCCCCCTCCGTGGGGACGCTCGGTGACGTCACCGGGCGGACCCCCTGCTAATGGGGTCTGTCGGCATGCTGACACGAGATCTTGTGCGCGTCACGTCGGAGCTCGCGGTTTCTGGAGGGGCACCCGGGACCGCGCCGAGCGTAACCTCCACCACCGACAGGCCCGGGCGGGCCGCCGGGCGCGCCCGGGAAACGGCTTGACGCAGCGCGCTAGATCCCCGGGCCCCACGGGGGCGGCGGCGGGAGCGGCGCCACGAGCAGGCGGCGCGGCGCGCCGCCCGGGGCGAACAGCCCGGCGACCGCCGCGCGCCGGAGGTCCGGGACGCCGAGGACGGCGAGCACGTCGAGCGGCGGCGCGGACGCCGGCGGCCCGGACGCCGGCCGCGCGGCGAGGGGCGCGAGCGCCTCGAGCGGGCGCGCGCCGAGGCCGTCGGGCAGGAAGCGGTGGCCGAGGCCCGCGAGCTCGAGCGCGCGCAGGCCGGGCAGCCGGGCGGCCACGGCGAGCGCCTCCGCCGGGATCACGCCGTAGCTCGCGACGTGCAGCGCCTCGAGCGCGGGGGCCGCCGCGAGCGCGTCGAGGAGCTGCCCCGCGTGGACCTGCCCGCGGAGCGCCAGCGCCCGCAGCCCGGGGAGCGCCGCGCGGGCGAGCGGCGAGGCCGCGACGGGCACGCCGGGCGGCCGCGGCGAGCGGAGCTCGCGGAGGTCGAGCTCGAGGTCGACCTCGAGCCGGCGCAGGCGCGGCAGCGCGCCGAGCGGCGCGAGGTCGCGGGCCTGCCGCGGGCTCGCCAGCTCGAGCTCCCGGACCTGCGCGAGCCGCGCGAGCGCCGCGGCGCGCTCCGGCGGGAGCCAGGCGTGGTGGAGCTCGAGCCGGCGGAGCGCCGGGAGCTCGCCGAGCGCCGCGAGGCCCGCGTCGCCCGCGCGGCACCACGGCAGGCGGAGCGCGTCGAGCGGCAGCCCGGCCAGCGCCCGGCAGGCGGCGTCGCCGTCGCGCGCGAGCAGCTCGAGCCGGCGCAGCCGCCGCCAGCCGCGGAGCGCGGCCGCCTGCGCGGGCGGGAACGCGGCCGCGTCGTCGCAGCGGAGCGTGATCGCCTCGAGGTCGAGCGCGCCGAGGAGCGCCGCGAGGGCCCCCGGCGCGAACCGCGCGCCCGAGGGCAGCCCGAGCCGCCGGAGGGCGGGGAGGCGCGGGAGCAGCCCGACCCAGTCGTCCTCCGCGGCGAGCGCGTGCTCCTCGAGCTCGAGCACGGCGAGCCGGGGGAGCGCCGCGAGCGCGGCCGGAGGCGCGACGCGCCGCGGCGGGCGCTCGGGGAGGTCCTCGTGGATCGGCTCGCCCCAGTCGCTCATGTCCACGATCGCGGGGACCTGCGCGGGGTCGCGCGCGTGGACGAGCGCGAGCTCCTCGAGCGCGGGCAGGCCCTCGAGCCCCGCGAGCGCGTCGGCGCCGCTCAGGTCGAAGCCGACGAGCGCGAGCCGCGCGAGCCCGGGCACGACCGCCGCGAGGCGGGCGAGCTCGGGGCCCGGCCCGCGGCCCCGGGCCTCGCCCTGGGCCCGCAGCACGAGCCCGTCCGCGCCGGCCTCGAGCCCCGCCAGGGCCGCGAGCACCTCGAGGGCCGGCTCGTGCCCGGCGCCACCCCCGCCCGGGTCGACCCACAGCCCGGCGTGCGCAGGCAGGTCGACGGGCTCGCCCCCCGTCCGCCCGGCCCAGACACGGGCGCCGTCGGGGCGCCGGACCCACAGGTCGAGCGGGGGGTCGACCTCGACCCGGCGCGCGGGCCACGGCGCGTGCCGCCAGCGCAGGTCGAGCGGCACCTCCTCGCCCGCGCGGAGCCGGGCGACGACCGCCAGGGCCTCGGCCTCGCCGTCGGCGTCGTCGCCGGCCGCGAGCGCGCGCTCGCGACGGCGCAGGTCCTCGTCCACGGGCGCCCCCTCCCGGAGGGAGCCTACGGGACCGCGCCCGCCCGCGGCGCGCACGGGCGGTCACTCCGGCGGGTGCGCGGCGAAGTGTCGGTCGGCCTCGTCCTCGAGGTCGAGCAGGTCCGGGCCCGGGGCGGGCGGGACGTCGACCGCGGCCGCGAGGGCGGGGTCAGCGCGCCGTCCGACCCACAGGCGGGCGACCCTGCGCGCGGCCGGGTCGTCGCCGTGGGCCGCCGCGCGGAGCAGCGCGGCGCCCTCGGTCCGGTCCGCGTCGCCGGCGGCCGCCTCGACGAGCACGACGCCGAGGAGCGCGCGCGCG
>JANJTH010000709.1 GCA_024711205.1 Planctomycetota bacterium
GCGCCCGGGCGCCCGGGCGCCCGGGCGCGTCGGCGCGCCCGGGCGTCCGCCGGCGGGCCACGGTCACGCGGGCGCGGGCCTCGCGGCCGAGGACCCCCGCGAGGGCCCGCTCGATCGCGGGCAGGTGGCGCTCCGCCGACTGCGCGACCTCCGGGTCGGGCGCCTCGAGCGTCGCGCCCCCCTTGCGGCTCGACCGGAGCGACAGCGCGCCGAGCCACGGGTCCGTGCGGACCAGGCCCAGCTCGTCGCGTAGTCGCCCCCGGGCGGCGGCCCAGACGTCGTCTCTCTCCACCCGCGAGCTCCCCCGACGACTTCGACCCCGAGCAGGACGGGGCGGAGTGTAGTCCTCGACAAAGTTCCGGCCAAGGCGAGCGCGAGCGTGGCGCTAACGCGTTCGCAGGCAACGAGGCCCGTGAGCGCGTCCGAGGTGGACGGCGCGGCCCGACGCGTGCTCTCGGAGGGAGCCGCACGGACAGCGCGTGGATTGCGCCGCCGCGAGGCGACCCTGCGTCGTAGGGCCAAGGTGACCTAGCGCTTCGGGCGCAAGTGCATGGCGCGCTGCGAGCTGTGCAGAGCGTGGGGAAGCGCGGCTCCGGTCGTGGGGAGAGTGTGGAGAGCCGGCGCGTCGCCGGGACAACCCGAGGCGAGGCCGGCGCGCGCGGGCCCGCCGCGCAGGGCCGGCGCGTGGAGAGGGGCGGGGAGAGGGCCGGGAGGAGTCGGCGCACACGGTGGCCAGGTGGTCGCGCGCGCGCGACGCCGTCGCGGTCGCGCGACGGCGAGCGGGGTCGCAAAGCGGGCCGAGGGTGACGAAGAGTTCGGAGGCGAGAGGCGGCGAAGGACTTCCGCTCGGCGCCATGTGGGGCCCGCGTTTGCTAAACCCACGGTCCGGGCGCGCGGGGCGGCGGCGGTGGCGTGCGGTGGCGCGGGACGCGGAGGGGGAGGGAGGGGGAGGACGGAGAAGGAGGAGGAGGGAAGGCCGCCACCATGAAGCGTCGAACAGGGGCAGCGCTCCGTGGTGGCGCGGACGGGGACGCGCTCACGCGGGGATTGCAACGCAGGTCCCTGCCCGACCGCGGGAACGGGAACGGGAACGGGGACGGGAACGGGAAGAGGGAAGAGGGAAGAGGGAAGAAGGCGGGCAAGGGCAAGGGCAAGGGCAAGGGCAAGGGAAGACGGGCCCGCTGATCGGGGGGGGGAGGCTGCATGACGGACTGGGTGCGGTGGTTCCGGGACGTGGGCAACGACGACGTGGGCCTCGTGGGCGGCAAGAACGCCTCGCTGGGCGAGATGCTCCGCCACCTCACGGGGCTCGGCGTGCGCGTCCCCGACGGGTTCGCCGTGACGGCCGCGGCCTACCGCGCCTTCATGGCCGAGGCCGGGCTCGAGGCCGAGGTCGCGGCGCTGCTCGCGCGCCCGCGCGCGGGCGTCGACGACCTCGTCGCGCGCGCGGCCGAGATCCGGCGCGCGATCACGGGGGCGCCGCTGCCCGCGGCGCTCGAGGACGCCGTGCGGGCGGCCTACGCCGAGCTGTCGCGCCAGGCGGGCGGCGAGCCGGCCTACGTCGCCGTGCGCTCGTCGGCCACGGCCGAGGACCTGCCCAACGCGAGCTTCGCGGGGCAGCAGGAGTCGTTCCTCTACGTGCAGGGCGACGACGAGCTGCTCGACCACGTGCGGCGCTGCTTCGCGAGCCTCTACACGCCGCGCGCGATCAGCTACCGCGAGGACATGGGCTTCCGGCACGCGGACGTCGCGCTCTCGGTCGGCGTCCAGCGCATGGTCCGCAGCGACCGCGGGAGCGCGGGCGTGATCTTCACGCTCGATCCGGAGACCGGCTTCCGCGACGTCGTGCTCGTGACGGGCGCCTGGGGCCTGGGCGAGAACGTGGTCCAGGGGCGCGTCGGCCCCGACCAGTTCGTCGTCCACAAGCCCATGCTCCGGAAGGGCAAGCGCGCGATCGTGGCCCGACGGCTCGGCCCCAAGGAGCAGGAGCTCGTCCACGACCGCGCCTCGCACCGGCTCCAGAACCTGCCCGTGTCGCGCGCCCGCCGCGCCCTGCCGTGCCTCGGCGACGACCAGGTGCTCGAGCTCGCGCGCTGGGCGCTCCTGATCGAGGAGCACTACACGGCGCGGGCGGGCGTGGCCCGGCCCATGGACGTCGAGTGGGCGCTCGACGGCGTGACGGGCGAGCTGTTCGTCGTGCAGGCGCGCCCCGAGACGGTGCACGGCCAGGCCCAGGGCCCGGCCGGCGGCGGCGCGCGCGGTCCGGTCCTGCGCCTGCACCGGCTCGATGACCCGCCCGCGGCCGCGCCGCGCGCGCCGGTCCTCGCGCAGGGGCTCGCGATCGGCGACGGCGTGGCCGCGGGGCCGGCGCGGCCGATCCTCGACCCGCGCGGCATGGGGGCGTTCCGCCCGGGCGACGTGCTCGTGACCGAGATCACGGACCCCGACTGGGAGCCGATCCTGAAGCAGGCGGCCGCGGTCGTGACCGAGCGCGGCGGGCGGACCTCGCACGCGGCGATCGTCGCGCGCGAGCTGGGGATCCCGGCGATCGTGGGCGCCGTGGGGGCCACGCAGAAGCTCCCGCACGGGGCCGCGGTCACGGTCGCCTGCTGCGAAGGCGAGGTCGGGCGCGTCTACGCGGGCGCGCTCCCGTTCTCGGTCGAGGAGGTCGACCCGTCGCGGCTCGAGCGGCCGCGCACGAAGATCATGCTCAACGTGGCCGACCCGGAGCAGGCCTTCCGGCTCGGGCGCATGCCCGTGGACGGGATCGGGCTCGTCCGCATGGAGTTCGTGTTCGCGTCGCGCGTGCGCGTCCACCCGCTCGCGCTCACGCGCTTCGCGGCGCTGCCCCCGGCCGTGCAGGCCGAGGTCGAGGCCGTCACCGGCCCGCGCCCCGACAAGCCCGGGTTCCTCGTCGACACGCTCGCCGAGGGGATCGCGACGCTCGCGGCCGCGTTCTGGCCGCGCCCGGTCACGCTGCGGTTCAGCGACTTCAAGACGAACGAGTACGCCCACCTGATCGGCGGGGCGCAGTTCGAGCCGCGCGAGGAGAACCCCATGATCGGGTGGCGCGGCGCGAGCCGCTACTACCACCCCGACTACCGCGAGGGCTTCCTGCTCGAGTGCCAGGCCGTGCGCCGCGTGCGCGAGGACATGGGCCTCGAGAACCTGCGCGTCATGATCCCGTTCTGCCGCACGCCGGCCGAGGGCCAGGCCGTGCTCGACGTCATGCGCGAGGCCGGGCTCGAGCGCGGGCGCCTCGGGCTCGAGGTGTGGGTCATGGCCGAGATCCCGAGCAACGTGCTCCAGGCGGCCGAGTTCGCGCGTCTGTTCGACGGGTTCTCGATCGGGAGCAACGACCTGACCCAGCTCGTGCTCGGCGTCGACCGCGACAGCGAGCGCGTGGCCGCGCTGTTCTCCGAGCGCGACGGCGCGGTCCGGCGCGCCTGCGAGCTCCTGCTCGAGGCCGCCCGCGCGGCCGGCCGCCCGGTCGGGATCTGCGGGCAGGGCCCGTCCGACGACCCCGAGTTCGCGGCGTTCCTCGTCGAGCGCGGGATCGACTCGCTCTCGCTCACGCCCGACGCCTGGCTCCGGACCACGCGCCGGATCCTCGAGGTCGAGCGGGCGCTCGCGGGCGGGTAGGGGGGCGCCCCGGGGAGGCTCCCCCCGGGACGCCCGAGCCCCACGGCGTGCCGCTCACCTTGATCGGCGGGCGATCAGCCTGATCGCCTGCCGGCGCGCAACCCGAGCAGTCACGGCGCGGCACGGGGGGTGCGTGGGTGCGCGTCGAAGTCGAGCGCGCGCAAGCGCGCCCGACGACGCGTCGATGCGCGAACGCGCGGCTGTCTACGATCCGCCGCCTCGCCCCCTGCGGGGCGAGGACCCACTCGTGCCGCCGAGGCACCACGAGGAGCTCCCCATGACGAGGAAGAAGCTGAGCGAGAAGGGCCTGCTCACGCCGGACAACTGCGTCGTCACGCAGATCGACCTCCAGCCGCAGATGCTGTTCGGGGTCTCGAACTTCGACCGGCAGGCGGTGATCAACAACAACGTCGCGCTCGCGAAGGCGGCGCGGATCTTCGAGGTCCCCTACGTGCTCACGACGGTCGAGACGCAGGCGTTCAGCGGCCGGACCTGGCCGCAGATCACGGCGGTCCACCCGGGTGTGGAGCCGATCGAGCGCACGAGCATGAACTCGTGGGACGACGAGCAGTTCGTCGCGGCGATCCGGAAGACCGGCAGGAAGAAGGTCGTCCTCGCCGGCCTGTGGACGGAGACGTGCGTCGCCCTGCCCACGGTCCAGATGATCCACGACGGCTTCGAGGTGTTCGTCGTCGAGGACTGCTGCGGCGACGTGAGCCCGCTCGCGCACGACAACGCGATGAAGCGGGTCGTGCAGGCGGGCGCGCGGCCCGTCACGGCGCTCTCCGTGATCCTCGAGTGGCAGCGCGACTGGGCGCTCAAGGACACCTACGACGCGGTGATCGACCTCGCGAAGACCCACTTCGGCGCGTACGGCGTGGGGATCGAGTACGCCTACACCATGGTCCACAAGGCCCCGGAGACGAAGCACCCGGCCTACTCCGTGCCGGGCGCGGGCCACTAGCAGCTCCCTGGCCGGGAGATCCTCCGGCTCTCCGGGCCAGGAGGCTGCTAGTGGCCCGCGGGGCCGGTGGAGCGGGTGAGCGACGCGAGCCAGCGCCCCAGCAGGCCCGCGCTTGGCTGACAGGCCACGAGCCGACGACCGACCTGACGCGCGCCGCGGGCCGCGAGGAGACGAACCCATGTCCGCCGACCTGATCATCACGAACGCCAGGATCGCGACCATGGACCGGGCGCGGCCCGAGGCGAGCGCCGCCGCCGTGCGCGACGGCCGCTTCGTCGCCGTCGGGGACGACGCGGACGTGGCCCCGCTCCGCGGGCCCGCCACGCGCGTGCTCGACGTGGGGCGGCGCCGCGTGATCCCCGGCCTCGTCGACTCGCACCTCCACGTGATCCGCGGGGGCCTCAACTACAACATGGAGCTGCGCTGGGACGGCGTCCCCTCGCTCGCGGACGCCATGCGGCTCCTGAAGGCGCAGGCGGCGCGCACGCCGCCGCCGCAGTGGGTGCGGGTCGTCGGCGGCTGGTCCGAGCACCAGTTCGCCGAGAAGCGGCTCCCGACCCTCGAGGAGGTGAACGCCGTCTCGCCGGACACCCCGGTGTTCCTGCTGCACCTCTACGACCGCGCGCTCCTCAACCGCGCGGCGCTGCGCGCGGTCGGCTACACCCGGGACACGCAGGCGCCCCCCGGGACGGAGCTCCAGCGCGACCACCGGGGCGAGCCCACGGGGCTCCTGATCGCGCGGCCGAACGCGTCGATCCTCTACGCGACGCTCGCCAGTGGGCCGCGGCTCTCGCCCGAGGACCAGGCGATCTCGAGCCGCTGGTTCATGCGCGAGCTCAACCGCCTCGGCGTGACGAGCGTGATCGACGCCGGCGGCGGCTTCCAGCGCTACCCCGACGACTACGAGGTCGTCGAGCGCCTGCACCGCGAGGGCGCGCTCACGGTGCGGATCGCCTACAACCTGTTCACCCAGCGGCCGGGGCAGGAGCTCGACGACTTCCGGCGCTGGGCGGACACGGCCCGCCCGGGGCAGGGCGACGACCACTACCGGCTGAACGGCGCGGGCGAGATGCTCGTGTTCTCGGCGGCCGACTTCGAGGACTTCAAGGAGCCGCGCCCGGACCTCGCGCCCGCGCTCGAGGGCGAGCTCGAGGCGGTCGTGCGGCTGCTCGTCGAGCGGCGCTGGCCGTTCCGGCTCCACGCGACCTACGACGAGTCGATCGGCCGCTTCCTGAGCGTGTTCGAGCGCGTGGCCCGCGACGTGCCGTTCGAGGGCCTGCGCTGGTTCTTCGACCACGCCGAGACGATCTCGCCCCGGAACATCGAGCGCGTCCGGGCGCTCGGCGGCGGGATCGCCGTCCAGCACCGCATGGCCTACCAGGGCGAGGACTTCGTCCGCCGCTACGGGGCCAAGGCGGCCGAGCGCACCCCGCCCGTGACCGAGATGCTCCGCGCGGGGGTGCCGGTCGGCGCGGGCACCGACGCGACGCGCGTGGCCAGCTACGACCCCTTCGTCGCGCTCTCGTGGCTCACGACCGGGCGGACGGTGGGCGGGCTGGCCCTCTATCCGCCCGCGAACCTGCTCACGCGCGCCGAGGCGCTGCGCCTCTACACGGTCGGGAGCGCCTGGTTCTCCGGGGACGAGGCGCAGAAGGGCGCGATCGCCGTCGGGCAGCTCGCCGACCTCGCGGTGCTCACGGCCGACTACTTCGAGGTGCCCGACGACGAGGTGCGGCGGCTCGAGTCGGTCCTGACCGTGGTGGGCGGCCGCGTGGTGTGGGCGGCGGGGCCGTTCGCCGACCTCGCGCCGCCCGCGCCGCCGGTCAGCCCGAGCTGGTCCCCGGTCGCGGCGGTCCCGGGCCTCTGGCGCGGCCCCGCGCCCGCGGCCCCGCGCGCGGCGCACGGGCCCGAGGCCGGGCGCCTCCGCGTCGAGGGCGGCGGGCAGGCGCGCCCCTCGTGGGGCGACGCCTGCGGCTGCTTCGTGTTCTAGCGGACCCGGGCGCCCATGACCTCCCCCTCGGCGGAGCCGTCCGCGTGGAGCCCGCTCCGCCGCCCCGTCTTCCGCCGGCTGTGGGCGGCGTCGCTCGCGTCGAACGTGGGCACGTGGATGCAGAACGTCGCGGCCGTGTGGCTCATGACGTCGCTCACCACGTCGACGACCCTCGTCGCGCTCGTCCAGTCGGCGACGGCGCTCCCCATGCTCGTCCTCGCCCTGTTCGCGGGCGCGCTCGCCGACGTCGCCGACCGGCGGCGGATCATCGTCGCGACGCAGGTCGCCTCGGCCCTGGTCGCGGCCGGGCTCGGGCTCCTCACGCTCATGGGCCTCGTGACGCCCTGGACCCTCCTCGGCCTGACGGCCGCGCTGGGCCTGGGCGCCGCGCTCTACGTGCCGGCGTCGCAGGCGATCAACCCCGAGCTCGTGCCCAGGGACGAGCTGGCGTCCGCCGTCGCGCTGGGGGGCGTCTCCATGAACGGCGCCCGGGCCGTCGGCCCGGCGCTGGGCGGCGCGCTCGTGGCGGCGACCGGGCCGGGCGCCGTGTTCCTCGTCAACGCGGCGTCGTTCCTCGGCGTCGCCGCGGCCGCCTGGTCGTGGCGGCGCGAGGCGCGGCCGACGACCCTGCCCGCCGAGCGCCTGCTCGGCGCGCTCCGCGCGGGCGTGCGCTACGCGCGCCACGCGCCGCCGCTCCGGGCGGTGCTCGTCCGCGCGGGCGCGTTCGTCCTCGCCGGCAGCGCGACCATGGCGCTCCTGCCGGTCGTCGCGCGGCGCCACCTGGACCTGGGCGCGCTCGGCTACGGGGCGCTCCTCGGCTGCCTCGGCGCGGGCGCCGTCCTGGGCGCAGGCCTCCTGCCGCGCCTCCGCCGCGCGCTCGGGCGCGACGGCCTGGTCGTCGTGGGGACGCTCGGCTTCGCCGCGGGCACGGCCGGCGTCGGGCTCGCCGCGCGCCTGGAGGGCGGGCAGGCGCTCGGGGGGACCGTCCTCGCGCTGCTCACGGCCGGGCTCGCCTGGATCACGACCCTGGCGACGTTCAACACGGCCGCGCAGACGAGCGTCCCCGCCTGGGTCCGCGGGCGCGCCCTCGGCCTCTACCTGACCGTGTTCCAGGGGGGCATGGCGCTCGCGAGCGCGGGCTGGGGCGCGCTCGCCGAGCGCCTCGACGCGCCCACGACGCTGCTCGTGGCCGCGGTCGTCCTCGCCGCGAGCTGCCTGACCGCGCCCGTGTGGCGGCTGCGCGCCGACGACGGCGACCAGGCGCCCTCGCTGCACTGGCCGGAGCCGCAGCTCGCCCTCCCCGCCGCGCCGACGCGCGGCCCCGTCCTCGTCACGGTCGAGTACGAGGTCGCGCCGGAGGACGCCGCGCGCTTCGTGGAGGCCCTCCGCGCGCTGGAGCCGGTCCGCCGCCGCGACGGCGCGACGAGCTGGGCCGTGTTCCGGGACACGGCGCGCCCCGAGGCCTTCGTCGAGACGTTCCTCGTCGAGTCCTGGGACGAGCACCTGCGCCAGCACGCGCGCGTGAGCAACGCGGACCTGGCCGTCGAGGCGAGCGTGCGCGCCCTGCACCGAGGCCCGGCGCCGCCGCAGGTCCGGCACCTCCTGGACGCCGCGGCGGCTGCTCCCTGAGCGACAGGCGCGGGCCGAGCGCGGAGCGGACCGCACACAGGACGAAGCACGAGGGCGGCGCCTGGTCTGCGAAGATCGCCCGCCCCATGGGCCCGGGCGGCCCACGGCCGGAGGTCGACGTGCAGAAGCTCCTCGGGTTCCTGGCGCGCCTGCGGGCCGAGCGGCTCCACTACACGCTCGAGCAGGCGCGGGACGAGGCGCTGCTCGTGTTCGTCTCGGTCCCGGGCGAGCGCTGGGAGGTCGAGTTCCTGGCCGACGACACGGTGAACGTCGAGGTGTTCCGGAGCGACGGCCGGATCGTCGACGAGTCGGCGCTCGGCCACATGCTGGCCGAGCTCAGCGCCGGCGACGCCGGTCCTCCGTGAGCCCGCGGGCCCGCGAGCGGGCCGCCGTCACGCGCCCGCGGCGCGCGGC
>JANJTH010000748.1 GCA_024711205.1 Planctomycetota bacterium
CCGCGGGCGAGGCCGCCCCGCTCCGCGCCTACGCGGCCGCGCTCGCCCCGTTCGTGCGCCGCCGCGAGCGCGAGCGCGGGGCCTGGGCCCACCTGCGCGGCCGCGTCGCCGGCTGGGACGAGGCCGAGACGACGCTCGCCAGCGCCCTGCGCGCGGCCCCGCTCGCGCGGCGGCTGCTCCTCGGCGCGCGGCTCAAGCTGCTCCTCGGCGGGCTCGAGCGCGAGGCCCCGCCGCCGCGCGGCTTCCCGGTGTGAGCCGGTGGGGCCCGAGGCCGCGCGCAGGCGGGGTGCTTGCGCGTGGTTCGCTCCGCGCTCGGCCCGCGTCGCTCAGGCGTCGACGAGCGCGCGCGCGATCACCTCGTTCATGACCTCGCGCGTGCCGCCGCCGATGCTCAGGAGCCGCGCGTCGCGCGAGAGGCGCTCGGCGCGCGTCTCGCGCATGTAGCCCATGCCGCCCAGGATCTGCACGGCCTCGTGGCTCACGTCGCGCGCGACGTCGCCCGCGAGGTTCTTCACGGCCGCGGCCTCGGCGGGCAGGCACGCGCCGTCGCGGAGGCGGGCCGCGGCCCGGTAGACCGCCGCCTTCGCGGCGAGCGTCCGCGTCGCCATGTCGGCCAGCTTGTGGCGCACGACCTGGAAGCCCACGATCGGGCGGCCGAACGCCTCGCGCCGGCGCGCGTGGGCGAGCGCGTCCTCGAGGCACACCTGCGCGATCGCGTGGCCCTGCGCGGCGAGGAGCAGCCGCTCGCGCACGAACGTCTGCATGAGGCAGCCGAACGCGGCCCCCTCGGGCCCGAGCAGCGCGTCGGCCGGGAGCCGCGCGTCCTCGAACGCGAGCTCGGCCGTGTCGGACGCGCGCCAGCCCGTCTTCTGGAGCGCGCGCGAGACCGCGACCCCGGGGGTCGCCTTGTCGACCGCGAAGAAGCTCAGGCCCACGTGCGGGTCGGGGCCCGTGCGCGCGAGCACGACGAGGAGGTCGGCGCGCACGCCCGAGGTCACGAACAGCTTGCTCCCCGAGAGCGCCCAGCCGTCGCCCGCGCGGCGCGCCGTCGTGCGCACGCCGGCCACGTCGCTCCCGGCCCCCGGCTCGGTCACGCACAGGGCCGCCACGCGCTCGCCGCGGAGCACGGGCGGGACGAGCGCCGCCTGCTGGGCCGGGGTCCCCAGGTGGAGCACGGGCGGGAGCGCGATCTCGAGCGAGCCGAGCCCGGCCGCGACGCCGACCGAGCCGCCGCGCACGAGGGCCTCGGTCGAGACGACGAGGTGGAGCACGTCGCCGCCGCCGCCGCCGAGCGCCTGCGGGAAGGTCGGGCCGAGCAGGCCCGCGTCGGCCGCGCGCCGCCACAGGTCGGGGGGGAGCGCCTCGGCCTCCTCCCAGGCGTGGGCGTGGGGGGCGACCTCGTCGCGGACGAACCGCGCGCAGGCGGCGCGGAACATGTGGTGCGACGCGTCGAGGTCGCCCTCGAACGGCGCGTCGAGGAGCGCCTCGAGCCCGGTGGTCATGGCCCGGGTGTAGCACGGCGCCCGGCGCCTCGCCCTCCCGCGCCCGCGGCCTCGCGAGGGCCCGCGGCGCCGCGCCCGCCCCCCGAACCCCGCTTGCCCTCGGCCGGGCCCCGGGCGACGATCCGCCCCGTGTCGACCCGCGCCACGACCCGCCCGCGCGCCCGCGCCCTCGCGCTCTCCGCCGCCCTGGCGCTCGCGGCCGGCGCGGCCGTCCCTCAGGAGCCGCCCCCTGGCGAGCGCCCGGCCGCCGAGCGCGTCGTGACCCGCTGGGTCTCCTGGCTGCGCGTCGCGGCCGGGGGCGACCCTGCGGCCGCCGCGAACGAGGCGGCCACCCGCCTGGCCGGAGTGCCCGGCGTCCGCGAGGTCGAGGTCGAGCCGGGGCCGCGCCTCCGCGTGCACCACACCGACCCGCACCGGGCCCTCCGGGCGGCGATCGCCGAGCGGGCGCCGCTCGCGCGGCTCCTCGCCTTCGAGAGCAGCGGGCGCGAGCGGCTCGGGGACGGGCTGCGCCTGCTGGCCCGCGCGACGCTCGCGCCCCCGGGGACCGCGCCCGCGTGGTCGTCCGCGCGCGCGCACCGCGTGGCCACGCTCGACCTGCGCGCCCGCGCCCTCGACGCCGCCGCCGGGCCCACGGGCCACGCCTGGGCGCTCGAGCTGCCGCCCGGCGTCCGCGAGGAGGCGTGGTCGGGGATCGCCCGCGAGCTGCTCGCCGGGCAGCGCGTGTTCGAGCTCGTGCTCGCCGACGACGCGCCCGCGGACCCGGCGGTCGTCGCCGTGTTCCGGCCGGCGGGCGGCGGGGCGCCGCTCCGCCTCGAGGTCCCGCTCGTGGGCGCGGGGCCGTGAACGAACACACCGACGAAGGGGAGGGGACGTGACCGAGGAGGCGAAGGGGGGCAACCCCATGCCGGGCTACCTGGCGGCGGGCTGCGGCGGGCTCCTGCTGCTCCTGTCCATGGCCGTGGCCGCGTTCGGCGCGTTCCACGTGTTCCTCGACCCCCGGGGCAAGATCAGCGCGGACGAGGCGGCCCCGGCCCTCGGCGGCGGCTGCTGCTGCATGCTCGGCTCGGTCGTGATCGTGGCCCTGGGCGTGTTCCTCGCCGTCCGGGCGAAGAAGTCGGCGGGTTAGCGCGCCCGCCCGGGCCTGTCGGTCCCGTGCGCTACCTTCTCGCCCCGTCGGGAGAGGAGGATCAGCGTTCTCGCGGCGGTTCGCCGCGGCCGGGCATGGCGACCTGCACGGCCCCGCGAGGGTCCCGACTCTTGCTCCGGGAGGGCTCCGGCTTCGCCCCCGTGGGCGGCGGAGCGCGCTCCCTGGGCGGGATCGGGAGATCCTCGCGCGCTCCGCCGCCCACGGGGGCGCCGGAGCCCCCCCGTTCGCCCGTTCGACCCTCGCGGTCGGAGCGGAGGAGTGAGCCTCGACCGACCTCGGGTCCGCCGCGGGCGCGCGCGCC
>JANJTH010000750.1 GCA_024711205.1 Planctomycetota bacterium
CTCGCCGCGCTCGCGCTCGCGCTCGCCCCCCCGCGCGCGCAGGACGACGACGCGCTCGTCGTGATCGCCCCGCCCGGGGCGACCGTGGCCGCGCTGCGCCCGCTCCCGCTCGCCTGCCTGCCGCTCGCCCCGCGCGCGCAGGAGCGGCTCGCGCGCCTGGGCCTGCGCACCGTGGGCGCGCTCCTCGACCTCCCGCGCGCGGGGCTCCCCGACCGGCTCGGCGACGACGTGCTCCCGCTCCTCGACCGCGCGACCGGCGCGCGCCCCGACCCGATCGAGACGCTCGCGCTCCCCGCCCCGCTCGCCGAGCGCCTCGAGCTCGAGGGCGGCACCGACCGCCTCGAGGACCTCCGCGCCGCGCTCGACCTCCTCGCGCGCCGCCTCGCCGAGCGCCTGTTCGCCGAGGGCCGCGCCGCGCGCGCGCTCGAGCTCACGCTCGGCCGTGACGTCTCCGCCGCGCTCGACGCCGGTGTCCCCGCGGCCGGCCCCGCTCCGTCCTGGCGACCCGCGAGGTCGGGCGGGGGTGAACCCCGCCCCTACGAAGAGACGGACCGCCGCGGGGGTGAACCCCGCCCCGACGGAGAGGCACGCGGCGCCCTGGCGCCCTCGCCTGGACGGTCTCGCGCGACCGAGGCGCGTCGCGGCGCGCCGGGGACCGGCGGGGCTGCTCGCCCGGCCGCCGGCCGGCGCGCGCGCGAGGAGGTCCACCTCCAGCGGCTCGCCGCGCCGATCGTCGGGGCCGACGCGCTCCGGCGCGTGCTCGAGCGTCGGCTCGAGCGCGTGTGCCTCGGCGCGCCCGTGACCTCGCTCGCGGTCGTCGTGACCGCGGACGCGCCCGCGCCCGTCCGGCAGCTCGACCTGTTCGACGCCGACCCGGCCGCGCTCGAGGCCGCCCTCGCCGAGGACCTGGCCTGCCTCGTCGCGCGCCTCGAGGGCCGCCTCGGCGCGCGCCGCGTCCTCCGGCCGGACGTCGTCGCCGACCACCGCCCCGAGCGCGCGGCCCAGCTCACGCCGGCCGGCGAGGCCCCCATGGAGGTCCCCCGCGAACGCGGCGCCGGCGGCGGCTGGGCGGCCTGGGCCAGCGCGCTGCGGGCGGGCGCGGTCAGCTCCGACGCCGCGGCGCCCGCCGGGGCCGACGCCGCGGCGCCCGCCGGGCGCCGGCCCACGCGGCTTCTCGCGCGGCCACGCCCCGTCGCGGTCACGCTCGGCCCCGACCCGGCCCGCCCGCTCTCTCCGACCGCTCCGCTCTCCGACGGTCTCCCGGCGCCCGGCCCCTCCGAGGACCCGGTCCCGATCCGCCTCGCCGCGCCCTCGTCGGGCCCCGCGCGTCACGGCCAGGGTCCGAGCGAGGACGTCGTGCTCGTGCGCGCCGTCGGCCCCGAGCGGATCGAGGCCGGGTTCTGGGAGGAGCGCGAGGTCCGCCGCGACTACTGGGTCGTCGAGGACGAGCGCGGCCGCGCCTGGTGGATCTTTCGCGACCTCGACGCGGACAGTTGGTGGCTGCACGGGATCTTCGATTGAGCGCGCAGCCAGCGGAGCTCTTCCCGCTCGCGCGACCCCCTCCTGTCTCCTCCTTCTTCCCTTGCCCTTGCCCTTGCCCTTGCCCTTGCCCTCCCTCTTCTGCCTCGAAGATTCCACGTAACCCGTTCCTTCTTCCCGTTCCCGTTCCCGCCCTTCGCGCGACCCCCTCCTGTCTCCTCCTTCTTCCCTTGCCCTTGCCCTTGCCCTTGCCCTTGCCCTCCCTCTTCTCCCCCCTCTTCCTCCTCTCTTCTCTCCCCCATGCCCGAATCCCCCCAGCCGCCCCGACGTCGCCCGCCCGACGTCGTCCCCCCGGCCGTCGTCCGCGTCGCGCGCGGGGCGCCCGACCACGCCGAGCTGCACGTGAAGTCCAACTTCACCTTCCTGCGCGGCGCCTCGCACCCCGACGAGCTCGTCCGGCGCGCGGCCGAGCTGGGCTACCGGGCGCTCGCGCTGACCGACGACTGCTCGCTCGCGGGGGTCGTGCGCGCCCACGCCGCCGCGAAGCGGGCCGGGCTCCCGCTCCTCGTGGGCGCCGAGCTCGCGCCCGCCGACGCGCCGGGCTGCCGCCTCGTGCTCCACGCGCTCGACCGCGCGGGCTACGGCCGCCTGGCGCGCCTCGTCACGCTCGCGCGCCGCCGCGCCGTCCCGCCCGGCTGGTCGGCGCGCCCGGGCGACGTCGGCCCAGGTCACGCCGCCCCCGACTTCGCCCACGCCTTCGACCCCGACCCCGACTCCGGCTCCGACCCCGCGCGCGCCCTCGCCTGCGCCGACGCCCTCGACCTCCCGCCCGACCCCGCTCCGGACTCTGGCCCCCGCGCGCGCCGGGCCCCCGGCTCGCGCCCTCCCGGCCCCCGCGCGCGGAGCGCGCCCGGTGTCGACCGTCGCGCCTCCGCGAGCTACCACGTCACCCTCGCCGACGTGCTCGCCCACGCGGACGGCCTCCTCGTCACGCTCGTCCCCGGCCCGGACCTCGCGCGCGTCGCGGCCCCGCTGGCGCGCCTCCGCGCGGCGCTCGGCCCCGACGACCTCTCGCTCGCGCTCGCGCTCCACCGCGGGCCCGACGACCGCGCGCGCGCCGAGGCCGTGGCCGACCTGGGCCGCGCCCACGACGTGGCGCTCGTCGCCGCGGGCGACGTCGAGCTCCACGACCCCGACCGCCGCCGGCTCCACGCCGCGCTCGCCTGCGTGCGCGAGCAGACGACGCTCCCCGCCGCGGGCTGGGCGCTCCCGCCCAACGCCGAGCGCGCGCTCCGCCCGCGCGACGCGCTCGGCCGGCGCTACGCGCGCCACCCCGCCGCGCTCGAGCGCGCGCTCGCGCTCGCCGCCCGCGCCCGCTTCTCGCTCGACGCGCTCCGCTACGAGTACCCGCTCGAGCTCGTGCCCCCGGGCGAGACGCCGGCCGGCCACCTGCGCGCGCTCGCCTGGGCCGGCGCCGCCGCGCGCTACCCGGGCGGCGTCCCCGCGCGCGTCCGCGCGCTGCTCGAGCACGAGCTCGCGCTGATCGCCGAGCTCGCCTACGAGCCCTACTTCCTGACCGTCCACGAGCTCGTCCGCTTCGCGCGCGGGCGCGGGATCCTCTGCCAGGGGCGCGGCAGCGCCGCGAGCTCGGCCGTCTGCTACTGCCTCGGGATCACCGCCGTCGACCCGGCCCGCGTCGAGGTCCTGTTCGAGCGGTTCATCTCGCGCGCGCGCCGCGAGCCGCCCGACATCGACGTCGACTTCGAGCACGCCCGCCGCGAGGAGGTCCTCCAGCACGTCTACGCGACCTACGGGCGCGACCGGGCCGCGATCGCCGCCGAGGTGATCACCTACCGCGGCCGCTCGGCCGCGCGCGACCTGGGCAAGGCGCTCGGGCTCTCGCTCGACCAGACCGACCGCCTCGCCGCGAGCCTCGACTGGGGCGGCGACGGGGTCGGCGACCCCGCGCGCCTGCGCGAGGCAGGGCTCGACCCCGGGTCGCCGGCCACGCGCCTGCTCGTGGACCTGTGCCGCGAGGTCGAGGGCTTCCCGCGCCACCTCTCGCAGCACGTGGGCGGGTTCGTGATCTCGCGCGGCCCGCTCGTCGAGCTCGTGCCGGTCCGCAACGCGGCGATGCCGGACCGCACGTTCATCGAGTGGGACAAGGACGACCTCGACGCGCTCGGCCTGCTCAAGGTCGACTGCCTCGCGCTCGGCATGCTGACCGCGATCCGCATGGCCTTCGGCCACGCCCGCGACGCCGCCGACCGCGGGCTGGCCGACCCCGACGCGCCGCCGTGCGGCGCCGCGGGCGACGCGACGGCCGACCTGGCGGCGCTCCCCCCCGAGGACCCGGCCGTCTACGACATGCTGTGCCGCGCCGACGCCGTGGGCGTGTTCCAGGTCGAGAGCCGCGCGCAGCTCTCCATGCTCCCGCGCCTGCGCCCGCGCACCTGGTACGACCTCGTGATCGAGGTCTCGATCGTCCGCCCCGGCCCGATCCAGGGCGGGATCGTCCACCCCTACCTGCGCCGCCGGCGCGGCGAGGAGCCGGTCGCCCCGATCAGCCCGGCGGCCGACCGCGTGCTCGCGCGCACGCTCGGCGTGCCGCTGTTCCAGGAGCAGGCCATGCGCCTCGCGATCGAGGCGGCCGGGTTCACGCCCGACGAGGCCGACGCGCTCCGCAAGGCCATGGGCGCCTGGCGCAGGACGGGGAGCATCGAGCCGTTCCGCGACCGGTTCGTCGCGGGCGCGATCGCGCGCGGCGCGACCCCGCCCGACGCGGCGGCCCTGTTCGAGCGGATCCGCGGGTTCGGCGAGTACGGGTTCCCCGAGAGCCACGCGGCCAGCTTCGCGCTGCTCGTCTACGCGTCGGCCTGGCTCAAGCGCCACCACCCGGCCGCGTTCCTGGCCGGGCTCCTCGACGCGCAGCCGCTCGGCTTCTACGCGCCGGCCCAGCTCGTCGCGTGCGCGCGCGCCCACGGCGTCGCGGTCCTCCCGCCGTGCGTGCAGGCGAGCGCCTGGGGCGCGCGGCTCGAGGCCCCCCCGGCCCCGACCGGCGCCGCGCCGGCC
>JANJTH010000761.1 GCA_024711205.1 Planctomycetota bacterium
CGCCGGCGCGGCCGCGAGCGCGAGCGGCGCGAGCGGCGCGAGCGCGCGCCCCTGCTGCCAGCGGGCCAGCTCGTCGGGGGCCTCCGGCGCGGCCGCGAGGGTGGCCGCGAGCGCGAGCGGGTCCTCGGCCGCGGCGCGCGCGCGGGCGTCGAGCACGAGCGTCTCGGTCCGCACGGCGCCCAGGCAGTCGGCGTCGGTCAGGTAGCGCGTGCGCGCGAGCGCGTAGCCGCCGCCGCCGAGCGGGTAGCCGCACAGGTACGGCGGGACGGCCCGCCCCAGGTCCTCGCCCGCGAGGTCCGAGCGGCGCTGCACGAGCCGCTCGAGCGCAGGGTCGGGCTCGAACGTGCCGGCCACGGCCCGGTGGCCGCCGTGCTCGCGGCCCACGTAGCGGTGGACGAGGCGGTGCACGAGGCCGACGTCCGGACGGTGGTCGGCGTGCCCGCTCACGCGACGGGCGCGCGCTGCCCGCCCAGCTCCTCGCTGATCCACTCGATCGGGGCGAACACGCCGCGCGGGACGACGCGCCCGCGCTGGAGCAGCGGGTTCCCCGCCGCGTCCACGGCCCCCACGGCCGAGGCCGAGAACAGGCGCCGCCGCGCGCAGTTCGAGTGGACCCAGTCGGTCAGGAGCGGCATGGCCTGCATGCCGAACGACTCGGGGTCGAGCGCCTGCTCGTCCTCGGGGAGCGCGTCCCACTTCGTCCACACGAGCCCGAGCGGCTCGGGCGCGAGCTCGTCGGGCCGGTGGCCCTTGGCCCGCTTGAGCCCCTGGAGCAGGTGGACGTGCTGCGCCACGCGGTGGTCGAGGTCGTCGAGCGTCGCGTCGACGAGGAGCAGGTAGGCGTCGTACTCGAGCAGGAACGCGAGCGCGGCCGGGAGGTGGTCGGTCCGCCACACCTCGTCGAGGAGCTCGCCCGGGAGCTCGGGCAGCGTGAGCGTGAACACGGTCCGCGACGACTTCCGGCGCAGGCGCAGCTCGTACTGCGTGACCTTCGACCAGTCCGTGCGGGCGGGCCAGCGCCCGCGCTGGAGCGTGTCGGCGTGCTGCGTGAGCTCGCGCGTCGCCTGCGCGCCCTCGAAGCTGAACAGGGCCAGGTCCGACGTCGCGTCGCCCTGGATCAGGCTGAGCGTGAGCGCGCCGATGAGCGTGGTCTTGCCGCTGCCCGCGAACCCGATCGTGCCGACCTTCACGGGCGCCCTCCCCCCGGCGCGCTCGCGGCGCCGGCGCGCGCCGCGCGCGCGGCGATCGCGTCGAGCAGCCACAGCACCGGGCGCGACAGGTTGAACGGGCGGTAGACGAACGCGGGCGGGTCGGCCGGGTCGTCGCCCGCGACGCGCTCGGGGTCCGGGACGTGGAGCACCGCCCCGTCGCGCTGGATCGGCAGCCCGTCGTGGCCGAGCAGCGTGCGGACGCGCCCGACCGCGGAGACGCCGAACACGCGCATCTCGCGGAGCTGCCCCATCCAGGCGTCGTGGAGCCCGCCGAACTTGGCCCGGAAGAACTCCTCGGGCGAGCGGGCCGGCTCCCCGTCGCGGCCCTCGGCGACCAGGTCCCACTTCGTGAGGAGCACGGCGACCGGCTCCTCGAGCCGCTCCCCCTTGCCCTTGAGCTCGATCAGCTTCTGCACGAGGAGCAGGTGGCGCCCCGTGTCGAGCGCCGAGGTCGAGGTCGCGTCGACGAACAGGAGGTAGCCGTCGAAGTCGCGCAGGAAGCGCAGGTGCGCGGGGAAGGCGTCGTCGAAGCACACGCGCCCGACGTCCTCGCCCGAGAGCTCGGGGAAGTACAGGTCGACCCAGCGCTGGTCCTCCCAGCGGCGCAGGCCCAGGTGGAGGAACACGGTCTTGTCCGTGTCGGTCCGCGGCGGGAAGGCCGGCCCGCCGGCGCCGGGCGGGCGGTGGAGCTGCGCGCGGATCTGCTCGAGCTCGCGCAGCGAGTCGCTCCAGGCGAAGCGGTAGCCGGGGAGCCGCCCCGTCGTGAGCAGGAAGTAGAGCATCCCGAAGAACGTCGTCTTGCCCGAGCGCTCGAACCCGAGCGCCGAGAGCTTGAAGTCGCCGCGCGGGACGACGTCGGCGCCGACGAAGATCCCCGGGCTCGCGGCCCCGCCCGCGGGGACCCCGCCGGCGGGCGCGCCCGCGGCGGGCGGGGCCCCGGCGGGCGGGGTCCCCGCCGGCGGGGTGGCGGCCTTCGCCGCGGCGGCGCCGTGCGGGCAGCCGGCCTCGCCCTGGACCGTGCCGCAGACGGGGCAGAGCAACCGTGACGCGCTCATCGTGGGGTGCCGCTCCACCGTAAGCGCGGGGGCCGAGCCCCCGCCCCCGCGGGCGCCCGGCGGGGCGCTGCCCCCGCCGTCGGCGCCGCTGACCGGGGCATTCTGCGGTCCCGGGCGGCCGGTGGGAACCCCGCGCGGTCCAGGCGCGTGGAGCTCAGCCGGCGCCCTGCCGGCCGAACCGGCGGTCGAGCTCGTCGAGCGACAGGTGGAGGGCCGTCGGGCGGCCGTGCGGGCAGCAGTGGCCGTTGGGCACGCGGGCCCGCTCGGCGAGGAGCGCGGCGAGCTGCGCGTCGGGGAGCGCGTCGCCGAACCGGACGGCCGCGCGGCAGGCGAGCGTGGCCGCGAGCTCGTGGAGGAGCCGCCCCGCGCCGGGCGGCGCGTCGAGGGCCTCGGCGTCGCAGGCGTCGGGCTCGCCGAGCAGGTCGACGAGCGCGCGCGCGGCCCGCTCGCCCGCGAGGAGGCGCGGGGCCGCGTGGATCGCGAGCGCGCCGCGCCCGAACGGGTCGACCTCGAACCCGAGCTGCGCGAGGGCCTCCCGGCGGTCCGCCAGGGCGAGGACCTGCTCGGGGTCGACGTCGACGACGAGCGGGAAGAGGAAGCGCTGGCTCTCGAGCGGCTCGCGGGCCACGCGCGCGACGATCTGCTCGTAGAGGACCCGCTCGTGGACCGCGTGCGGGTCGACGATCCGGAGCCCCTCCGGCGTCTCCTCGACGACGTAGCGCCGGTGGAGCTGCACGAACCGCCCGAGCGCCGGGCCCGCGGCGGGCGGGGCGAGGGCCGGGTCGGCGCCAGGGGACGCGGGCTCGGGCGACGTCGTCCCGCCGGCGACCGCGGG
>JANJTH010000776.1 GCA_024711205.1 Planctomycetota bacterium
CGGGTTCGTGGCCCACCCCCCCGCGCCCTCCCCGGCGGGGGCCGGCGGCGGGGCGCTGGGCCCGGCCGCCGTCGCGGCGGCCCGCGCCGCGGGCGGCTGGTCGACCGAGTCGCTCGGGCCCTGAGCGACGCGCGAGGCCCGTGACAGGCTGACCGACCGGAGGGAGGTCGGTCTGGCGCGGGCCGCGCGCGGAGTGGACTTCCGACAAGCGAGCGGCCTTCGCACGCGCCCAGGTCCTCGCAGTCCCCCCCGCCGGTCCTGGCCGCGGTCGTGGCCGCCCGCGGTCCGCGGGGACAGCACCTTGTCCATGAGAGCGCACGCGGTCACCGTGGTGCGTGGAGCGAGCGATGCCCACCGTCCGATCCACCAAGACGTTCGCCGTCCATGACGTGACCCCGGCCGCGACACCCCTGGCCTGCACGCGCGCGCACGAGGCCGTGGCGGCACTCGCGGGCAACCCTGTCGAAGCGTGCCACGACTTTCACGGCGAGCTCGTCGCCGGGGTGCATGTGAACCCCTTGGTCCAGGCGGTCCACCTCGCGTACTCGGAGCACCGGCCGCTCGTGCTCACGCCGGACGTGATCTGGGTCACGATCCTCCAGGGCGTGGCGGCCGCCGTGGCGGCCGACCCGGAGGCCTTCCGGCGCCGCCTCGGCGTGACCCACGCCGGTAAGGCCACCCTGGTCCTCACCCGCGAAGACCTCGTGCCAGGCCCCGAGGCCCCGTGGGTCGAAGTCGTCGAGGACCTCGTCGCCGCTACCCGGGGGCTCCTCGGGGGCATGGGCGTGGCCGACGTCCTGCTGCGCGGTTTCTCGACGACGGGGCCGGTCGAGCGCATGGCGGCCGCGATCGCCGTCCTCGACGTCTACCGCCCCTTCGTGGACCAGGTGCTCCTGGGGGTGTGCGGGATCCCCACGATCACGCTCGAGGGGACGGCCGCCGACTGGGACGACGTGTGCGCCCGCCTCCCGACGTTGGAGGCGCTCGGTCTCGAGCGCTGGACGGCCCACCTCCGCCCGATCTGCGCGCAGTTCGCCCGAGCCGCGCGCGGCGACGTGGACGTGGCGCATTGGCGCGCGATCTACAAGCTCGAGCGAGCCTATGGCGTGCGCAACGTCAACGGCTGGCTCGCCCGGCTCTTCCCCCGCCTGGCAGGGGGCCGCCCGAATCCGGCGCTCGACCTCGATCCGCGCGACCCGCAGGCCGACCTCCCTCCGTCCGAGTTCTTCCCGAACCTCACGACGGCCTCGTTCCCGCTCGGCTTGTCGCGGGTCCCCGTCCGCCAGGTCTGGCCGCAAGGAGAGCGAGAGGTGGAGCTCCTCGGAGGCCTCGTCGGGGTCGCTCAGGCGGAGGGGACGCTCGCCTTGCGTCCAGCCCTGGGCTGGGCCGCGCGCGTGCCACGACTTGAGGCGCTGCTGGCCCGCCTCGCGCGGACGATGCGCGCGGGCGGCGGGGCGCCGCCCGCGACCCGGGAGCGCCGTCTGCTCGACGTGGGCATGCGCGAGCTGGTGGGCCTCTGGGGGGTCGCCCCGGGCGGGTTCGCGACGCACGGCGGCATTGGCGCCACGCTCCTTCCCGTCCGGCAGACGAGCGAGACGAACTGGTCCTGGCGAGGGGCGCCCGAGTCATGCGACTTCGCGCGCCTCCCCGACGGACGACACCTGGCCCTCCTCAAGGGCGAGCTCGGGAACCCGTCGCCGCCGCCCTTCGATCTTCAACCACACCGCCGCACCGTCGTGGCCTACGCGCCCGGAGAGTACGACCTCCCCGGCGCCTGTCGGCGCGTGGCCGACGCGTTCGAGGACGTGCTCGAGGCGATCCTCGACGCCCCGTGCCCGCGGCTGCCCGACCTCGGTCCCGCGTTCGACGTGCGCGGCCTGCGTGTCCTCGTCGTCGGTGGTCAGGAAGACTTGGTCGGGTTCGTCAAGGTCCTGCGGGAGCGCGGCGATCGCGTCGAGCATGTGTTCCTCGACGAGCCGTCGGCTTCGGAGGCGGAGTGCCCCGCCGAGCGCGAGTCACCAGCCGGGGGGGCGCGCACCGACGAACTCTTGCGGCAGGTCGAGGCAGCCGCGGCTGCACTCGATTGGCTCGACGCAGCGGTCTGGTGGTTGGTCTCGGGCTCCGACCAGGACTGCTTCGACGAAGTTCATGCCGCGATCGACGGCCGCTTCAAGGATGCGGGTGATTTCCTGTATCCGAAGCTCGTGGAGGTCGTGCTCGCGCGCAGCGACGAGGTTCAGGCGGCGCCGAGCGTGCCGCCGCGTCGAGATCTCGTCTGCCGAACCCGCGTCGCGCAGCTGCGATTCGAGGTCGCGCCGGACGGCCCGCGCGGCGTCGAACTCGGGCGCCTGCTCATGCAGGCGCTCGACGCCGGGCGCGTGTCCCCGGGCTGAGCTCCGCGGCCCGTCGCGGACGGCTCAACCCTCGGGCCGTGCCCCCGCCGCGAGCGCGGCGCGCTGGGCTGCGACGAACCGCGCGTGCTCCGGGCTCGCGAGCCCGCGCTGGAGCGTGGCGAGCAGGCGCGCGCCGTCGCCAACCTTCATCGCGTCCGTGTCCACCCACAGTCCGGGAAACACGGTCGAGCGGAGCACGCCGTCGGAGTGGGCCCTGACCACGGCGAAGCGACCGTCGTCGCCGAGGCGCCAGGCGTGGACCTCGCCCGTCTCCGCGTCGTGGACGAAGTACTCGCGCACGCCGCT
Organism: Planctomycetota bacterium; assembly: GCA_024711205.1. Classification (GTDB taxonomy): domain Bacteria; phylum Planctomycetota; class J058; order J058; family J058; genus JANJTH01. Next base: position 2,700 of record JANJTH010000776.1, read on the forward strand.
CCGTTCGTAGACCTCGCGCTTCGTGTGCAGGTCGTAGGACCGGCTCGTGCGGGCGACCTCGACCACGAGGTCGAGGGGCCCCTCCCAGGCCCCCTCGACCCGGCGGATCTGGCCGCCGGCCTCCGGCGCGACGACGAGGACGGCGTCCGGACCGACGCTCGTGCGCGGCGCCGGTCGGGCCACCTGGTCCACGCTGGTGAGCGCTCCGGGCGTCGCCGCCTCGTAGGTGTAGAGGATCTTCGTCCAACGGGCGTGGGGACGGCCGTGGTCGTCTGCTGCCGGCGGCGTCACGAAGACGACCCCGTCGAGCAGCTCGGCCATGCTCCCGCCGTTGAGCCAACCGCGGCGCCGCTCGAACTCCGCGACCGACTCGAAGCGGTCGCCGGGCTCGAGCGGGCCGGGCCTCCAGACGTCGACATCCATGACCTCGGTCATGGCCTCAGCATGACGCCGCCCCGCCCCGAGGTCCAGGCGCCGCGTGGTGCGGGGACCTATCGACCCTGGACGCCCCCGTCCCGCGGGCGGATCGTCGCCACGAGCGGCGCCGTCCAGACCTTCTCCTCGTCCGTGTAGTAGAGGTAGGTCCGCGAGGCCGGGCCCGTGTAGGTGCCCGGGATCTGGGCCACGAGGCTCAGGACGACCTCCTTCGTGGCCTCGGGCGGGAGCGCGCGCCAGTAGAGGACGACGTCGCGCCCGCGCGTCTCGACGAAGTCGAACGCGCCCGCGCGCTTGAGCTCCTCGAGCCGGTCCGTGCGCACCTCGAGCCCGGCCGGGACGCCCACGATCGCGACCGTCATGGGCAGGCCCTCGCCGCTCCGGCTCGTGAGCCGGACCGTGAGCTCGGTCGCCTCGCCCTCGGTGACCTCGGCCTGCGCGAGGCGCGCCTCGAGCGCGAGCGGGCAGGTGGTCGAGCTGACCGGCCGGTCGCTCCGGTAGCGCACGACGAGCGAGGCCGGGAGCGGGCCGCCGTCGACGAGGCGCAGCGTGAGCTCGTGGCGTCCAGGCCGGAGGTGCCTGGCCAGGTCCGGGGCGCGCACGGCCTCCTGCGCGCCGCCGGGCACCTCGAACCGCGCGACGGGCTCGCCGTCGACGAGGCACTCGACCGTGCGCGGGCCCTGGTCGGCCGTCTTGAGCGCGTCGTAGGCGACGACCGCCCGCAGCGCGAGCACGGTCGCCTGGGTCGAGCCGAACCGCCCGCCCTTGCAGCGCCCGAGCAGCCAGCGCATGGCCGCCTCGAGCGGGGCCGTGTGGGCCGGGCTGTGCAGCCAGGCCAGCGCCGCGAGCGCGGTCGTCTCGATCCGCAGGCTCTCGCCCCCGCTGCGTGTGATCGAGGTCACGGCCCCGTCGACGGCCCCCGCGTCGTCGCCCTTCGTCACCTGGGCCGCCACGAGCTTGTCCATGAGGCCCCGGGCCGCGGCGCCCAGGTCGCGCCGCCAGGCCACGTTCGCAGCGAGCGCGAGCAGGTAGCTGTCCTCGCTCGCCTGCGCGTGGGCCACGAGCGCCTCGACCTCGGCCGCGACGTCGCGCTCGCCCGCCTCGACGAGGGCCCACGTGATGTAGCCGTTCGTCGTCGCGGCCGGCGCGCCCCCGAAGCTGTCGAGCGCGCGCGGGTTGCGCTGGAAGCCGCCCTGCCCGTCGCGGCGCGAGAGCAGCCAGCGACGCGTGCGCTCGAGCATCTGCGGGTCGACGGCCGCGACCGGCTGCATGTCCGAGAACTCGAGCAGGCCGTAGGCCGTGAGCGCCTCGTGGCCGGGGCTGCCGCCGAACCACTCGTAGCCGCGCTCCTTGCACTCGAAGCTCACGAGCTTGGCGTAGCCGCGCTCGAGCAGCCCGGCCGTGCGCGCGACGAGCGCCGGGTCGACGCCGCTGTGCGACCGCATGTAGCGCATGGCCATGACGTTCGGGTAGTGCGACGAGCTCGTCTGCTCGAAGCAGCCCGACGGCTCGCGCACGAGCGCGGCCACGGCCTCCGCGAGGGACGCGAGCGGCGAGGGGTAGACCGTCGCCTCGACCGCGAGGCTGCCGGGCGCGAGGCGCTCGGGGAGCGCGACCTCGAGCGCCACGTCGGCGCCGGTCTCGAGCCTCCCGCCGGCCGCCCGCTCGATCGGGAACCCGCGCGGGACCACGCGGAGCATCCGCGCCACGTCGTCGCGATGCGGCCCCGCCTGCGCCCGGACCCCGACCGCGACCTCGCCCGCGACCTCGCCCACCTCGAGCGGCACGAGCGCGCGGACGCGCGCGCCCGGCGCGAGCGTGAAGGCCCGGCGCGGATCGCCCGCCAGCGCGAGGCCCGGGCCCAGCTCGAGCGCCAGCCCGGCCTCGAGAGCGCCCGGCGCGCCCGAGACGAGCGCGACCGGCACGAGCGGGCGGTCGCCGGCCGTCACCTCGAGCGGGAGCTTGACCTCGGCGTAGAGCGGCCGCCGCGAGGTGACCGTCGCGTCGGCCCAGGCGAGCGCGCCGTCGCGCCCGACCGCGTCGGCGCGCACCCGGAAGGTCGTGATCGCGTCCGAGAGCGCGAACGTCGCCGTGAGCTCGCCCGTGGGCCCGGTGGCCTGGCCCGCGCTCCAGAGGAGCGTCTCGGCGAAGTCCGCGCGGCCCGCGTCGGCGGCCGCCGCGTGGGCGTAGACGCGCACCCACGGCCGGGGCGCCGGCGGCGCGCGGCGGGCCCGCGCGAAGGGCTCCTCCAGGCCGCGCTCGTCGTCCATGCGCGCGTCACGCGGGGGCACCCCCGGCTTGGCGAGGGGCTCCGCGGCAGCCTGGCGGGCCTCCTCCCGCGCGGGCTCGGCCTCGGCCGGCCGGGCCGGCGAGGGCGCGGGCGGGGGAGGCGCGTCGTCGTCCTGGGCCCGGGCACGCTCGGCCTGCGCCTCGGGCGGCGGGCCGTTCCGCGCACCGGCCGGGCGCCGCACGGGCCCGCCGCCGGCGCCCATGGCGAGCGCGCCGTCGAACTCGTCGCGCGGATGGGCCAGGGGCGGGCCCTTGCGGGCGAGCACGCGGCGCGCGGCGTCGCCGTGGGCCGCGGCGAAGGCGTCCTCCCCGGCGAAGGCGAACCGCCGCCAGCCCTGCGTGCCGAGCAGGAGGTCGGTCGCGCGCGCGCCGCGCTCGTGGTCGTCGAGGTAGACGTGGGCGTCGCGCAGCTCGCGGACCTCGTGCCCCAGGAGCACCTGCGCGGGCAGGCGCGGGGCGCGCTCGCGGCGGTCCTGCCGCTCGAGCGTCGAGTCGTCGACCGCCACGAGCGAGACGAACGCGTCCACCGGGCGCCCCTGGCCGTCGCGCGCGCGGACGGTCACGGTCACCTGCTGGCGCGGCGAGGCCGCGTCGGGGGACGCCGTGACCTCGAGGCGCAGGTCGTCGGGGGCCCGCCGCAGCACGAGGCGCTCGGCCCGGGGCGCGTTGCTCCCGTCGTGGAGCGTCACGCGCAGCGCGCCGGCGGCCCACACCGGGAGCGGCACGACGACGTCGACGCCGGCCCCGAGCGAGACCGGGACGCGCGCGACGGTCCGGTCGCGCAGGGCGACCACGACGACCCCCTCCTGCGGCTCGCTCGCGGCGACGCGCAGCCGGAGCGGGGCGCCGACGGCCACGGCGTCGTCGAGCGCCGTCAGCGCGACGCCGCTCGCGCGCACGGCGGGCAGGTCGAAGGCCTCCGTCACGCCCGGGGGCTCGTCGACGACGAGCCGGTAGCGGCGCCCGGCCTCGGGGCGGAGCGCGACCCGGCCGCGCCCCTCGTGCTCGGTCGCCACCGCCGCGGCGACGCGCCCGTCCTGATCGACGATCCGCCCGCGCAGGTCCGCCGGGTCGTCGGTCAGCGTGCGCGCCTCGAGGTAGACCCGGGTCGGGAGGCCCGCGACGAGGTCGCCGCCCTCGGGATGAAGCGCCACGCGCAGGCGGGCGAGCACGATCGGGATCGTCTTCGCCGCCGTCTCCTGCACGCCGCCGTCGGCGATCGCGACCGCGAGCGTCGCGTCGGGCGCGTCGATCCGCGCGGGCAGGCGGAAGCGCACGAGCGCGCGCCCTCGCGCGTCGAGCGTCCCCGGGACGCGCGCGACCTCGCGCCCGTCGACGCGCGCGGTCGCGACGATCGCGGCGCCGCCGGGCGCGCCGCCCTCGGCGCGCGTGACGGCGAGGGTCGCCTCGACCTCGTCGCCCGGGCCGTAGGCCTTGCGGACGAACTGCAGGTCCGTGTTCAGGCGCGGCGCGCGGTAGGCCCGCACCTCGAACGTCGCCTCGGCCGGCGGGTAGCCGGGCTGGGGCGAGACGACGAGGCGGTAGACGCCCCCCGCGGCGCCCGGCGGCACCGTCCAGGTCCAGGCCAGCCCGGCTCGCTCGATCGGAGGCCAGTCGGTCGCGACCACGTCGCCGCGCGGGGACCTCACCTCGACCTTCGCGGCGCAGCCGCGCGGGTGGGGCCGGCGCGTCAGCGCGTGGAGGAGCGGGCCGTGCGCGCGGACCACCTCGCCCGGGCGGTACGACGGTCGGTCGGTGCGCGGGTGCACGAGGTAGCGGTCCTCCTGCGCGAGCTCGGCGGGGGCCCCGCCGGGCGCGCCCTCCTGGCCGATCGCGGCCGACCACAGGCCGGCGAGGGAGGCGATGGTCATGACGGCGGCGATCGCGCCGATCGAGGCAGGGCGGCGAGGCATGGCTCCTCCGGATACGTCGGTGTTCGAGGGGGTTGCACAACGCCGGTTGCCCCCGTGGGGGTCCCGACCTCAAGTCGCTTCCGCGGACCAGGTTGCGCCGGGGCCGCCCCCCCCGGGCGCGCCGGATGGCCGGCGTGCTATCGTCCCGTGCCGGTCCCCGGGGGGAACCCGGCCGACCGTGCTCGGTGTGATCCGTATCGCCCCTGGATCGCGCGAGGCGCCCGCCACGTCAGGCGCTGGTCGCCGGCCGCGCGCCGACCACGGGCCTCGACCAGGAGACTTCCATGCTGCTCGTTCCGTCGCCGCGCCGCCGCGGCTCCCTCGCCTCCGCCCTCGCGGCGCTCGCCCTCGCGGTCGCGCCCGCGGGCGCCGACGAGACCACCTACTCGCTGCGCGAGGAGTACAAGCCGAAGGTCGGCGACAAGGTGCGCGTGCACGAGCGCAACCGCACGGGCGGCACCGTGGCGGTGCGCGCGGGCGACCAGGTCCTGCAGGAGCAGGAGCAGAAGCAAGGGGTCGAGCAGCGCTACGAGGAGCACGTGCACGAGGTCGGCGAGGACGGCAAGGTCTCGCGCGCCACGCGCCGCTACACGTTCGTCGCCGACTTCGCGGCCGACGAGTCCGAGGACCTGAGCGCGAAGCCCGTCGAGGTCATGATGACCCGCAAGGACGGCCAGCGGAGCTTCGCGCCGGTCGAGGGCCACACGCTCTCCCCGCTGCTCGAGCGGGTCCTCGACATGGAGGCCGGGCAGAGCAACGACAAGGACGACGACGAGTCCCGCCAGACGTTCCTCCCCGAGGGGCCGGTCGCGGTGGGCGCCACCTGGCCGGTCTCGGTCGAGAAGCTGACCGAGGTGTTCGGCATGGACCCGGCCGACCTCGAGCCGACCGAGAGCAACGCGACGGGCAAGCTCGAGAAGGCGGAGCCGAAGGGCGGCGTCACGATGCTCAGCGTCCTCGTGACGGTGCAGCTCCGCTTCAAGCGCTTCCAGGGCATGGACGCGAAGCCGCCGTTCCAGTTCGACATGAAGATCCGGATCGACCTCCCCGCGGGCGGCAAGGCCCCCGGGGGCGGGATCCGGCTCGACGGGATCGCCAAGGGCAAGGCCATCTTCCCGCCGGACCAGGGCGTGCCGCCCGGGACGATCCTCGACCTCGACATGACGATGGAGAACGCCAAGAGCATGGAGCCGCTCGCGCAGTAGCGCGGGCCGGGGCGGGGCGGGGCGCGCCTCGCCCCGCGGGTGCTCGTGGGCGCGCCGCGTCGGGGAGGCCCCTCGCGCGTCGTCCCCCTCGCACGGATCGGGCTCGGCGGACGGACCCACGACCGGCCCCGCCGAGCCCGTCGCTCGTGTGAGGTCCACGCCGCGCTCGGCCCGCGCCTGGCCGACCCCCTCCGGTCGGTCGGCCAGGCACACGGCCCTCGCACTTCGGCCGGGTCAGGGTGAGCGCCCGACCTGCTCGGCCCGCGCCGCGAGCGCAGGCTCCCCCGCCTCGAGGGCGAGCCGACGCGCGGAGGCCGCCAGGTCGGCCCGCTCTCCGGCGGGCGCGTCCGGCGGCAGGGCCTCGAGCGCGCGCAGCGCATGCCGCGCCGCCCCTGCGCGGTCGCCGAGCCGGGCGTGCTGCAGCGCGTAGGCGTGGAGGAGCACGTGCCGGGCGGGCCGCGGATGCAGGGGCGTGTATCCGTTGCCGACCCCGAGCGCGGCCACCACGCCGGTCGCCGCGGCGGTCCAGCGCCAGCGGAGCGCGCGGGGGCCCTCGCGCCAGGCGCGCACCAGGCGGTCGAGCGCCCACGCCGCCCCGATCGCGAGGAACGGGAGCGCCGGCGCGCGGTATCGGTCGAGCGCGACCGAGGTGGCGATCGACGCCGCGGTCGCGAGCGCGGGGAGGGCGACGGGCCACCAGCGGCGCCAGCGCGGGAGCGCCGCCACGAGGCCGAGCAGCCCGAGCGGGACGAGGACGACGCTCCCCAGCGGGAACAGGGCGAGGGAGGGCACGACCGCGCGGAGGCGGTCGAGGTCCGTGATGTTGGGGGGCTCGCCCCCGCCCGTGAACGCCGCCAGCCGCCGCCCGACCGCGTGGGCGGCGTCCAGGGGGCGCGGGTGCAGCGCGAGCGTCTCCAGGTAGAGGTCGAGGTCGCCGCCGTCGCTGCGCTCCCACATCGCGGCGACGAACGGGAAGGGCACCTCCACCTGCCGGTCGGGGGGGGTCCCCGGCGCGTTGAACGCGACGATCGCCCACGGCACCACCCCCTCGCTGTGCAGCGGCGGGCACCCCGCGGCCGCGTTGCGGGCGGCGAGCGGCGCGAGGAGCGCGGCCAGGCCCAGCGCGACGCCGGCGGCGGCGCGGCGCCAGGCGCCCTCGCTCGACGCGCGCCAGGCCAGGCCCAGCGCGACGAGCAGGAGCGGCGCGAGCAGCAACGAGGTCGCCCGGCCCAGGTGCAGGAGGCCCAGGAGCGCGCCCGCGACCGCCCCGGCGGCGAGGCCCGGCCGGTCGGCGAGGCGCGCCGCCGCGAGGGCGAGCGCCAGGGTGAGGGCGCCCAGGAGCGTCTCTCGCAGCACGAAGGCCGCGAGCAGGGGCGGGAGCGGGTGGAGCGCCAGCAGCACGAGCGCGAGGAGCGCCACGCGCTCGCTGCCCGACACGCGCGCCGCGAGCCGCCAGGCGAGCCAGAGCGCGAGCGTGGCCAGGAGGGCCTGCGCGGCGCGGACGCGGTCCGGCCCGCCCCCGGTCCAGCGGACCGCCGCGACGAACCAGGTGTAGAGCGGGGCGTGCATGAACGGCTCGCGCCCCACGCGCCGCTCGAGGCGCGCCCGCCCGACGCCCTCGACGTACTCCCGGAACATCACGGCCCGGCTCGCGCCCCGGAGCAGCAGGTCGCCCGCGAGGACCATGTCGGCCGCCTCGGCGTAGGCGGCCATGTCGACCTCGCGGTCCCGGCCGAGCTCGAAGCGGGACACGTCCCACGCGACCGCGAGCCGGGCGGCGAGGGAGATCGCCAGCACGCACCAGCCGAGCCGCCGCAGCCGCGCGCGAGCCTCCCCGCGCGCCGGGCGCCCGGCCGCGCCGGGTGGAGGCGTCAAGGCGACGAGGCCCGCGCGGCGCCCTGGGCGCCCTGCGGCGCGATCGGGCGGTCCGGGCTCAGACGGGCTCGTCCTCGAGGAGGACCTTCCAGTCGTCGCGGACGCGGAGGTCCGTGAAGTCGGGCTCGGTGCGGATGAACTTGCGGAGCTGGTTGCGCGCCTTCGCGGTCGGGCGGGTCTCCAGGAACCGCTTGAGCTTCTCGGTCGCGGCGTCGGCCTGCCCCTTCATCGCGTCGAGGACGGCGAGCTGGTACAGGCCCGCGTCGCCGAGCCGGGCCTGCTCGAGCGAGGCCCACGCCTCGTCGGCGTCCTTGCCCTTGCCGGTGGCCGTGAGCACGAGGACGAGCTGCAGCTTGGCCTTGGCCTCGAACGCGGCGCGGCGCTCGGGGTCGCGGCTGAACTCGTCCTTGGCCCGCGCGATCGCCTCGCGCGCGAGGCGCTCGGCGCGCTCGAGCAGGCTCTTCTTCGCCGCGTCCGAGCGGCCGGTCCGCTCGCGGGCCATGCGGAGGCAGAGCTGGCTCGCCGTGTCGGCCGACGTCGCGAGCTGGAAGTTGCTGTGGGCCGCCTCGAAGAGCTGCAGCGCCTCCTCGATGTTCTGCTTCTCGGCGTAGACGATGTTCCCCTTGCGGACCATGGCCTGCGCCCGGAGCTGCCGGAGCATCATCTCCTTCGTGCCGGCGGTCGAGCGGATCAGGTCGTCGTAGATCGCCGTGGCGCGCTCGAGGTCGCCCGTCTTGGCCTGGTGCAGGGAGCCCAGGAAGAGCTGGATCTTGGACCGGACCACCGCGCTCTCCGGCCCGGCCCCGAGCGCCTTCTCGGCCAGGTCCAGGGCGGCCTTGGGGTCGGGGTCGTTCCAGTGGCCGTAGGCCTCCTCGAGGAGCTTCTCGGCCTCCTTGTCGCCGGCCCGGGCGGGGCCGGCCGAGGCGGCGACGCAGCCGAGGGCGAGCGCGATGAGGAGCGGGGCGCGATGCATGGGGAGACCTCCGCGGGGGAGACTACCACCGGACCCGCGCCCGAGCACGGGAGCGGGACGCCTCCGGCTCGGGTCAGGCCGCGGGCCCCTCCTCGCCGCCGCCGGCCGCCGCGCCCGAGGGCGCAGGGGCGGGCGCGGACGCGACCTCCTCCGGGGTCCGCGGCGCCGCGACGGGCGCCGTGAGCTCGGGCTCGAGCAGGTGGTGGGCCGCGCGCCAGGTGTGGTAGCCGAGGCGGTCGAGCCAGCGCACGGCCTCGAGCACGACGGCCGCCCGCTGGGGGTCGATCGCGCCGTCCGCGGCGGCCACGAGCAGCTTCGGCCGCTGCTCGCGGCGGAGGCCCGCGATCGCGGTCGAGGCCGCGCGGAGGTGCTCGACCGCGTGCGCCGGGTCGGTCGTGCGCAGGTCGGCCTGGCCGGCGCCGACGCCGCCGAGCAGGAGCCCCCGGATCGCCGCGACGTCCGCGTGGTCCGAGACGCTGCGGTGCTGGACCTCCTCGCGGAGCGCGCCCGTGAGGCGCTCGAGGTGATCGAGCGCGTGGAGGAGCGCCACGTGGTGCCCGCGCTCCCGCTGCGGCGCCTCCGGGTTCGTGCGGAGCCGCCCGAGCCAGGCCCGGACCTCGGGGAGCGCCCGGTCGACCTCCTCGATCCGGGGCAGCGCGGGCGCGATCGGCCGCGCAGGGTCGACGACCTCGACGAGCGCCTCGAGCGCCTCCGCGTAGGCGGCCCGCGCGGCCGTGCGGCCGGCGGCGACGGCGAGCGGCGCGTCGGCGAGGAGGGCCGGGTCGAGATGCCGGGTGAACAGCGCGCCGCGCTCGGGCACGAGCCCGGCCACGAGCCCGGCGAACGCCGGGAGCGCGGGGAGCACGAGCGCGGCGCCGAGCAGGTTGAACGCCGTGTGGAACGCCGAGAGCGCGAGCACGGGGTCGGCCACCCCCACGCGCCGGCACCCCGCGACGATCCCGCCCAGGAACCACGGGAGCGCGAGGAAGACGAGGAGGCCCGTGCCCGACTTGAGGAGCACCTGCGCGAGCGCGGCGCGCTTCGCGGTGGCCCCGGCCCCGAAGGCCCCCATCACGGCCGTGACGGTCGTGCCGACGTTCTGGCCGATCGCGACGGCCGCGGCCTGCTCGAGCCCGATCGAGCCCGCGTGGAGCGCCGTGAGCGTCGTCGCGAGCGCGGCGCTCGAGGACTGCATGACGACCGTCATCACGACCCCGAGCAGCACGAGGAGCAAGCGCCCCAGGAGCCCCCCGCTGGCGGGGAACACCTCCGGCCCGAACCGGGCCGCGACGCCCGACATGCCCGTCTGGAGCGTGTCGAGCCCGATGAACAGGAGCCCGAAGCCCGAGATCGCGATCCCGAGCGCGGCGAGCCGGCCGCGCGTGAGCAGCTTGAGGAGCGCGCCCACGCCCACGAACGGGAGCGCGAGCTTGCCGACGCTGAACTTGATCCCGAGCAGCGCGACGACCCAGGCGGTCGTGGTCGTGCCGATGTTGGCGCCGACGAGCACGGCGATCGCCGGCTCGAGCGCGAGCAGCCCGGCCGAGACGAAGCCGATCGTCATGAGGGTCGTCGCGCTCGACGACTGCACGACGGCCGTCACGGCGACCCCCGCGAGCGTCGCCGTGGTGCGCCTGCCGGTGACGCGCGCCAGCAGGCGGCGCAGCGACTCGCCCGCGAGCGCCTTGAGCCCGTCGGTCAGGAGCACCATGCCGAGCAGGAACATGCCGATCCCACCCAGCACCGTCGACGCCATGCGATCACCTCGTGGGGCGCCCGGCGCGCCCGGGAGCGGCCCTCAGGCCGGCGGGGCTCCGGGCGCGTCGGCCGCGCCGCCGCCCGGCCGCCGCTCGGACCCGAGGAAGCTCGTGACGAGGCGGGACACGTCCGTGAGCGCCTCGCGCAGCGTCGGCCCCGCCTCCGGGAGGACGCGCACGCGGCCGCGCCCCGCCTCCTGCGTGAGCAGGAGCTCCGCCTGCGGGTCGACGGCCGGGTCGGCGTCGCCGAGGACGATGAGCAGCGGCTGCGTCAGGGCCCCGTAGGAAGGGACGCCGGGCGGGAGGCCCAGCCGACGCGGCGGGTTCAGGAGCAGCACGCGGTCGACCCGCGGCTCCGCCGCGGCGAGCGCGAGCGCGGCCCAGGCGCCCGAGGCGACGCCCACGACCACGAGCGACGCGCCGCGCGTGGACTCGAGCACGAAGTCGGCGCCGGCGGCGAGGTCCGCGGCGAGCGCCCCGAGGTCGCTCGTGCGCGCCCCCTCGCTCGCCCCGACCCCCCGGTAGTCCAGGCGGAGGCTGGCCCGCCCCGCGTAGGCCGCGGCGTAGGCCACCTCGTTGGCGAGCGGGTTCGTCATGGCGCCGCCCGCATCGGGCAGCGGGGACGCGACGAGCACGCCCGCGGCCCCGCCGCGCAGGAAGATCCCGTCGAGGCAGCCGTCGGGTCCCGGCACGATGACCGGGCGTTCGAGGAGCTGCCCCTTCGTGACCACCGGCGCCTCCCCCGTCCTGGGGCCGGGAGCATACCCGTCGGGTGGCCAGGCCAAGGGTTGCGTCGCGGTCGCGGGCGGGGCACCATGCCCTTGCGCATCCGGAGGAGTCGTCGGAGGACCCGCATGCCCCGCCCCCTGCCCGCGCCCCGGGCCGCCGCGCTCACGATCGTCGCCCTCGGGCTCGCCCACGCGGCCCCCGCGCGGGCCGACGAGGTGCGCCTGCGCGACGGCCGCGTGATCGAGGGCTCGGTCCTCGACGACGGAGACCACCTCCTGATCCGGCGGCGGCTCGGCGAGGTGCGCGTCCCGAAGGCCGACGTGGCGTCGGTCCGGGAGACCGACGACGACTTCCGGCGGCTCGAGCGCCTGCGCCGCGAGCTGGCGCAGGGCAACGCCGACGAGCGCTACCGGTTCGCCGCGGCCTGCCGGGACCTGGGCTTCGAGGACGAGGCGCGCCGGGCCTTCCTGGGCGTGCTCCGGCTCGACGCCGACCACCCGGGCGCGCGGGCCGCGCTCGGGTTCGTGCGGCACGAGGGCCGGTGGGTGACGCTCGCGGACAAGCACCGGGCCGAAGGGCTCGTCGAGCACCGCGGGGCCTGGGTGACGCCCGCGCAGAAGGCCGAGCTCGAGCGCGAGGCGCTGGCGCGCACCGAGGCCGAGCGGCGCGCGCGGGAGGAGGCGCTGGCGGCGCGGGAGGAGGAGCGGCGCGCGGCCCGCGAGGCCGAGCGGGACGCGCGCCGCGAGCGGATCCGCGCCTACGAGCTCGAGCTCGCGCGGGCGCGCGCCCGCGAGCGGGCGCGCGCCGAGGCCGACGTGCCCATGCTCGGGACCGCGGGGCCCGCGGTCGTCAACGGCGTGTTCGTCCCGGGCGCGGGGATCTCGACCTGGGGCCGCTGGAGCGTCCTCGGAGGCGGCTACCCCGGCTGGGGCGGCGCGTGGCCGGCGACGCCGCTCTGCCCGACGCCCGGGACGCGCGTGCGGCGCGTCGGCTGGGGCTTCGGGACCGAGCTCCAGGGCACGCACCAGGGCAACGGCTGGCGGCTCCGCTGGCGCGTCGGCAACTGAGAGCCCTTGAGAGGTCCTCGGCGATGGCCGCCGCGAAGCCCGCGGCGTCGCCTGCGCGGCGGGAGCACCTCGAGCATCCCTGGAGGGACCGTGAGCTGCGACCCTCGGAGCAAGCGGCGTCGATGGCGAGCGGAGCCGAGCCGGCGGCTCCTTCAAGGGCGCTGAGCGCGACCGCCGGGATGGGCCGCGGTGACGGCGGGCGGGCGACGGCGAGGGGGCGGGCGCGGGTCGGCCTGTGCGCGGCGTTCGCCTTCGTGCTCGCCGCCCCCGGAGCGCGCGCCGACGAGGTCTACCTGCGGGACGGGACCCGCCTCGTGGGCGAGGTCGTGGCGGACGCGGGGCCGATCGTGCGGCTCGCGGTCGTGCGCGGCGCGGACCGCGTGCTCCTCGACCTGCCGCGCAAGGACGTGGCGTGGGTGCGCCGGCTCGGCGCGCGCCACGAGAAGGCGCTGGCCGAGGCCGAGGACGCGCTGGCCCGCGGGGCGCTCGAGCGGGCGCTCGAGCTGCTCGGCGCCGTGGCGCGCGAGCTCCCCGACGACGGCGCGGCGCAGCGCGAGCTCGGGTTCGCGCTCCTGCTCGCCGACCGGCCCGAGGAGGCGCTCGCCCCGCTCGAGGCCGCGGCCCGCCTGCTCCCGGTCGACGTCGAGGCGCGGCTCCAGCGCGCGCAGGCCCTCGAGCGGCTCGGGCGGCGCGACGAGGCGGTCGAGGCCTGGCGCGAGGCCCTGCGGCTCGGCCCCCGCCACGTGTCCGGCTGGCGGCGGCTCGCGGCCCTGCTCGCGGCCCGCGGCGGCCCGCGCGACCGCGAGGAGGCCCGCCGATGCCTCGAGCTCGCCGCGCGCGAGGCCCCCGACGACCCGGCGCTCTGCCGCGAGCGCGCCGCGCTCGAGCTCCCGGGCCTCGACGGGGACGGCGCGCTCGCGCCGGGCGCGCTCGTCCGCGAGGCCGCGGCGCGCGCGGCCGCGGTCCTGGGCGAGCACCTCG
>JANJTH010000780.1 GCA_024711205.1 Planctomycetota bacterium
GCTGGCGCTCGACGCGGCGCCGGGGGCCGAGCGCCCCCCCGCGGGCGAGCGCCTCGTCGAGCTCGGCGGCGTCGACCTCCCCGAGTCGGCGGGCGAGGAGGCCGGGCCCTTCGCGGTCGGCCACGCGCTCGCGACGCCCGACGGCGGCCTCGCCGTCGCCACCGGCGCCGCGGTCCACGGGCTCGACCACGCCGGGCGCCCCCGCTTCCGCGTCCCGCTCCCGGCGACGGCCGTCGGCACGGCGCCGCCCACGGGGGCGCGGTTCGCCGCGCGCATGAGCTGCCGCGACGGCGTCCTGTGGACCCCGCTGTGGATCGAGCGCTGGCTCACCCCGGCGCGCGACGACGCGCGGCGCGACCGCGCGCTCGCCGGGCGGTTCCTCGCGCTCGTGGGCGTCGACCTGGCCGGGGGGCGGGTCGCGTGGTGGGACGGGGACCCCGGCCCGCTCGGGCGCGGGCCCGAGGGGTTCGCCCTCGCGCGGCCGCTCGCCGAGGGGCGCCACGTCGTGGCCGCGCTCGCCGACGGGGCGCGCGTCTACGTCGCGCTCATGACGAAGGAGCAGGAGCCGCGGCTCCTCGTCGACGCGTGGGCGCGCGACGCGGGCGCGGCGCAGGCGCTCGCGCTCCGGCCCGCGTGGGCGGCGGCGGCCTCGCTCTTCACGCGCGAGCGCCCGGACGGGGCCGACGCCGCGAGCGAGCCCGTCGCGGCCGAGGTCGCGGCCGCGCTCGCGCTCGACGGCGAGGGCCGCCTCCTCGTGACGACGGACGCCGGCGTCGTCGCCGCGCTCGACCCGCTCACGGGCGACCCGCTGTGGGTCGCGCAGGCGGCGGCCGGCCCCCGCGAGGGCGGCTTCGCCCGGCGCGCCGCCGCCCGCCGCGTCGACCGGGCCCCGCCCCCGCCGGCCGTCGGCTGGCCCGGCGGGCCCGTCGCCGCGCTCCTCGGCGAGCAACTCGTCGGGCTCGACCCCGCGACCGGCGCCGCCCTGTGGTCGCACCCGGCCGCGGACCTGGCCTGGGTCACGCGCGTCGGCCCCGCCGTCGTCGCCTACGGCGGCCGGACGATCGCGGCCTTCGGGCCGGACGGCGTGGAGCTCGGCCGGATCGCCGCCCACGAGGTCGTCGTGGGCGAGGGGGCCGCGCAGGGGGCCACGCTCCTCGTCCCGGCCCGCTCGACGCGCGCGGCGCGCGGCCTCGTCGTGAGCCGGCTCGAGCTCTCGCCCGAGGGGACCGCGCCCGCCCTCCGGCGCGGCCCCGTCGTGCCCGCGCCCGGGTCGCTCGCGCCGCCCGCGAACCTCGCGATCGTCGGCCGCCGCCTCGCCGTCGTCACCCCCGCCCGCGCCGCCCTCCTCGCCTGGGAGTAGGGGGGATCCGGAGGGGCGCGGCAGCGGGCGCGCCTGCGGACCCGGAGGCGCCCTCTCGCCGCGCCCCACCGGATCCCTCGTCGGGATGGGGCCGCGGGGTGCGCGCCTCGGAGGCCCCATGCCCCTCGGAGGGGCGTGGTGCTCCGCTGGGCGACCGCCATGCCGAGGCGGGAGGCGCCCCCGATCCCCATCCGGTCCCGGTGGAAACAGGCTACAGGGCGCCCTCGGGTCCGCCGGCGCCCCCTCGGCCTGTCTCCTCCGGGACCGGCACGCCGAGGCGGCTCGCGCGCGCGCGGAGGGCCGGGGGCAGGTCGTCGAGGAACAGGTCGAGCTGCGGCAGGTAGCCCACGAGGTCGGCGAGGCGCAGGAGCGCGAGCTCGGTCTTGGCGTCGGGGAGCTCGCCGCGGCGGCAGGCGGCGATCGCGTCGCGGAGGTCGCGCGTGACGAGGCGCGCCCCCTGCTCCTGCACGCTGCCGTCGCCGAGCGCGCGCCCGCGGATGCGCGGGTCGACCTCGGCCGCCACGAGGTAGACCTTCTCGTCGGTGACGCCCGGCGAGGGGAAGAACCCGTCGCCGCCGAGCGGGCGGACGCGGCCCGGGTCGACCTCGAACCCGGCCTCCTCGCGGGCCTCGGCGAGCGCGCGGCGGACGATCCCGTCGGGGACGGCGTCGTCGGCCTCGAACACGCCGGCGACGATCTCGCCCACGCGGTCGTAGCGCTGGCGGTCCTTGACCGGGAGCCCGTCCTGCTTGAGCCGGCGCAGCCACACCGGGGGGCGCGTGCCCTCGCGGTAGTGGACGAGCACGCGCCCGGTCCCGGGGTCGCGGTGCCAGAGCACGACCGCGACCGCGTCGACGGAGCGGCGCGAGAGGACGTCGCACGGGTAGGGGGCCGAGACGGTCCCGTCGGTGAACGTGTTGCGGAGCACGAAGCGGCGCAGGCGCAGGAAGCCCTCGTCGCAGCGCGCGCCGGCCGTGCGGTCCTCGACGACCTCGACCGCGGCGACGACGTGGCCCTCGCCGGGCGGGGCGCCGGGGCCCGGGGCGGCGCTCGGGCCCGGGCTCACGCGGGCACGCCGGGCGCGCCCGCGGCGAGCGCGGAGAGGAGCGCGGCGCGCGAGTCGTCGGCGACCGTCGTGGTGAGGACGGCGCGGCGGTCGAGGACGGCGCGGAGCGGGTGGTAGCCGCCGGCGGTGTGGTGGGGGCAGTTCGGGTCGTCGACGAGCTCGACCGCGTAG
>JANJTH010000790.1 GCA_024711205.1 Planctomycetota bacterium
GCCCGCGAGCGCGTCCGCGAGCGCGTCGCCGTCGGGGGGCCGGCGCGCGGGGTCGCGCGCGAGCGCGGCCGCCACGACCCGCGCGAGCGGCCGCGGCGTCCCCGGGGCGACCTCGAGGAGCGACGGCGCGTCGACGTGGACGATCCGGGTCGCGAGCTCCGCGAGCGAGCCCGCGGCGTGGGGCGGGGCGCCGGCGATCGCGTGGTGGAGGATCGCGCCGAGCGCGTAGACGTCGGACCGCGCGTCGACCGCGTGCGAGCGCCCGAGCGCCTGCTCGGGCGACATGTAGGCAGGCGTGCCGACGATGAGCCCCGACTGCGTGAGCCGCCCCGAGTCGCCGCCCAGGTGCGCGAGCCCGAAGTCGACGAGCCGGGGTGCGCCCTCGGCGTCGAACATGACGTTCCCGGGCTTCAGGTCGCGATGCACGACGCCGCGCCGGTGGGCGTGCCCGGCGGCGCGGGCGACCGCGGTGACGACCTCGACCGCGCGCGCCCAGGGGAGCCGCCCCGAGACCTCGAGCAGGTCCTCGAGGCTGCCCCCCTCGAGCAGGTCGAGGATCATGTAGGGCCGACCGGCCTCGGCGCCGAACGCGTGGACGCGCGCGATCCCCGGGTGGCGGTCGAGGTCGGCCGTCACCTGCGCCTCGCGCGCGAAGCGCGCCAGCGCGTGCGCGTCGAGCGCGGCCTTGAGCGCCTTGAGCGCGCGGCGCGCCCCGGTCTCCCGCTGCACGACCTCGAACACGACGCCGTTGCTGCCCTCGCCGAGCAGGCGCACGAGCTCGTGCCCCGCCACCACGGCCCCGGGGCTCCAGGGGCCGCGGCCGCCGCTCATACGCCGCCGCGGACCGCCGCGTCGACGTCCTCGTAGAGCTCGAAGTAGGCGGGGAGGCCCAGGAGCGACCCGACCGTGTAGAGCTTGGCCGGCAGGACGAAGCGCAGGTTCGCGTCGGGGACGGCGGGGCCGCTCTCCCGCAGCCAGGACATCGGCTCGGGCGCGCGCGAGACGTCGAGCACGACGACGGTGGGGCGCGGCGTCCGCGCCAGGAGCGCGTCGTGGATCGCGTCCTCGAGGTCCTCCGGCGCGTCGCCGCGCTCCGGGGTGATGACGATCGCGGGCCGGCCGGGGACGTCGCTGATTCGCATGCCCGACGATGCCACGACGGGCCCGGTCCCCGCCAGGGGCCCGGGCGGGCGAGGGGGCCAGGGCCCCGCGCCGCCGGTAAGATCGCGCCCCGGACGCCCGCCCGGGTCGCGCGCGGCGCCGCGTCCGCCGGGGAGGGGTCGTGAGGGGACAGGGTTGGCGGGCCGGCGCGGCCGCCGTGGTCACGGGCCTGCTCATGGGGGCGGGGGGCCCCGCGCGCGCGGGCGAGCGCGAGCTCAAGGCGGCCACGAAGGCCTGGGACGAGGCCGTGGCGGCGGTCGAGCGCGACCGGGGCCGCGACCCGAAGGCGACGCAGGAGGCGCTCGACGCGCTCGGCAAGGCCGCGACGGCGCTGCTGGCCGAGGACAAGGGCAAGGTGGCCGAGGTGCTCCTCGGGCAGGCCACGAGCGCGAACCGAGCCGTCTCGGAGGCGGCGCGCGAGGCGCTCGCGCGGACTGCGGGCGACGCGAAGGCCGAGCGCGCCGTGCGCAAGGCGTTCGAGGGCGCCGACGCGCGCGGGAAGCTGCTCCTGGGGCCGCTCGTGGCCGCGCAGGCGGGGGACGAGCCGACGCTCGCGCTCGTCAAGACGCTGCGCGACAAGGACGAGGTCGCGCGGGCCGCCGCCCTGCGCGCGCTGGCCCGGCGCGGGGCCGCGGCCCGCGAGGCCGCCGAGGGGCCGGTCCGCCAGCGCCTGCGCGACGACGCGCGGCACGTGCGGTTCCTCGCCGCCGCCGCGCTCGCGGCCATGGGGCTCGAGCGCCCGGCCGACCTGGCCGAGCCGACCGTCGGCCCCGCCGGGCTCCCGGACCGCTTCCCGGCCGACCGGGTGGCGCTCCTGCTCGACGCGAGCGCCGAGGCGGCCGAGGCGGCGTTCGACGACGCGTTCGCGCCCGCGCCCGCGGCCCCGCCCGAGGGGGGCGAGAAGCCGGAGGGCGCCGCCGACCAGGGCGGGGGCCGGCCCGCGCGCGCGCCGCGCGGCGGGACGCAGGGCGAGCCGGCGCCGGACGCGAAGCCGGCGCCGAAGGCGGCGCTCGAGCTGGCCGGGGCGCAGGTCGCCGCGGCCCTCGACGACTGCGGCGGGGACGTGAAGGTGCACCTGGTCCGGTTCGGGCCGCAGCCGCGCGCGTGGCAGCCTGGCTTCGCCGCGGTCGAGCGCAAGGCGCTCGACGAGGCGAAGGCCTTCGCGACGCGCGCGGGCGGCGAGCGCGGCCGGGACGTGCTCGGAGCCCTCCGGCGCGCGCTCGAGCTGAGCCCGCCGCCGCAGCAGGTCCACCTGCTCCTCGCCGGGCTTCCGGACGGGCGCGGCGCGGCCGACGCGGACGCCACGGTCGCCGCCGTCCGCGACCTCGTGTGGGACCGCGACGTGGCGCTCCACGTCACCGCGTTCGAGCTCCCGCCGGCCCAGGCGCCGTCCGATGAGCGCGGCCGCGTCGAGCGCAGCGAGCGCGAGGCCGCCTACCGCTCGCTCGCGTCGCGGCTCGCGGCGCTCACCGACGGCCGGGTGACGACCGTCACGCTGACGCGCGCCACGCCGGCGGCGGCCGCGGGCCCCGCCGGCCCCGCGGGGCCCGAGGCCCCGGCCAAGCCGGACCTCGGCGTGGACCTCACGAAGGCGCTCACGACGCGCGACCTGGCGAAGGCGAAGGACGCCTTCGGCGAGGCGCTCGGGCGCGGGACGCCCGAGGACCTGACGCTCCTCGAGGACGTGGCCGCCTGCCCGGACCGCAAGGCGGCGGGGCTCGCGCTCGAGGCGCTGCGCGACGGACGGCGCCGCGACGCCGACGACGCGCGGGCGGCGCTCGCGCGCGGGCTCGCCCGCAACCCCGCCCCCGAGGTGACGGACGACGTGCTCCGCGCGCTCCGCGACGAGCGCGACCCCGCGAATCAGCTCGCCCTCCTGCGGGCCTCCGGCGCGGCCGCCTCGCCCAAGGCCACGGCCGGGCTCGTGTCCGCGCTGGGGGGCCTCGGCCCCGACGCGGCCCGCCTCGCCTGGGCCCTGCTCGCCGAGCGACCCCAGCCCGAGCTCGCCGAGCAGCAGGGCCGACTCGCCGCCGCCGCGCGCGGGCTCGGCGGCCTCGCCGACTTCCACGCCCGGCGCGCGCTCGCGAAGGCGAGCGGGGCCCCGCCCCCGAGCGACGCGGGCCTGGGGACCGGCGAGCACCAGCTCCTGCCCGGGCGGTTCGTCGCCGGCGGCGTCGCGGTCGTCGTCGACGGGCATCGCGACCTGGACCAGGTCTTCTGGACGCCCCCCGCGCCGCCCGCCGCTCCGGAGGCACCCGCCGCGGGCGGGCGGAAGCCGCCCCGCCGGGAGCCGGCGGGTCCCCCGCCCCCGCAGCCCGTCACCCGGCTCGGCGCCGTGCAGCACGAGCTGCGGCGGGTCGCCAAGGCGACGGTCCTCGGGGGCGGCAAGCTCTGGCTCGCGACGACGAGCGGCAAGACGTGGCGGCCCGCCGCGCAGGCGCTCGACGACAAGGCGGCCGAGGACGCGGGGAAGTGGATCGACGGCCTGACGCTCGACCACCAGCGCGACGTGGCTCGCGGGCTCGAGCGCGCGCTCGCCGATCCGGCGGTCGAGGTGATCCACCTCCTCGTCGCGGGCGCGCCGCTCCGCACCGCCGGGGCCAACGACCCCGCCGAGCTGGGCCGGCTCGTCCGGACGCTGGGCCGCGACCGCCACGTCGCGGTCCACGTCGTCTACGTGCTCGGCCCCGTCGACGCGAACGACGCCCGCGCCGCCGCCGCTCGCACGGACCAGGTCGCGGCGCTCGACGCCGTCTACCGCCCGGTCGCCGACGCGACCGGCGGCACCGTCTCCGTGCGGACCCAGGTCGACGGGCTGGGGGCCCCGCCGCCGGCGAAGTGAGGCCCGGCCGGTCACCGACCCGGCCGGCACGTGCGCACCACGAGCACCGGATCGCCGCGGCCCGTCACACCCGAACGATACCCTGACCTCCCGGTCCGCACCAGGTCGCGGCCGCGGGAGGTCGAGTGTCCCTCGCTCGTCGAGGCGGTCCGCGCCGACTCGCTCGACGAGTTCTCCCGACGCCTCCCCTGACCCACGGGACGGGCGCCGAGCCCGTCGGGCGCCCCCTCAGCGCCCCTGGCCGAGCCCCTGGAGCAGCGCCCGGGCCTCCGCGAGGTCCGGATCGAGCGCGAGGGCCTGCTCGGCCGCGGCCTTCGCCTCGTCCCGCCGCCCGAGCGCGAGGTGGCACTGGGCCTGCCCGAGGTAGGCGCCGGCCTTGTACGGCACGTCGAGCTCGAGCGCCGCGGTCCACTCGACGAGCGCGCGCTCGAGCCGCTTCGGGTCCCCCGCGGCCGTCCGCCGCAGGGCCTCGGCGAGGAGCAGATGCGCCTCGGGGACGAACGGGTCGATCAGGTTCACGTCGTCGAGCACGGCGGCCACGTCGTCCCAGCGCCCCTGCTCCTTGGCCCAGCCGGCGTAGTCCAGCCGCGCCTTCGCGTCGTCGCTGTCCAGCTCGCACACGCGCCGCAGCGCGGCCCGGGCCCGGGCCTGGTCGCCGGCGGCCTGGTACAGCGCGATGAGCGCCCGCTGCACGTCGGGCGTGGGCGGCAGGAGGCGCGCGACCGCCTCCATGTGGGAGATCGCGCGCGGCCACTGCTGCCGGGCCCGCGCGACCGACGCGAGGAGCGAGTGCGCCGTCACCGGGTCGCGCGTGCCCCGGTCGAGCGCGCGCCGCGCGTGGCGGACGATCGCGTCGGGCCGCCCGCGCCCCTGCGCGACGAGGGCGAGCGCCAGGTGCGCGTCGCCCGCGCCGCCCCGCAGCCCGCGCGCGCGCGCGAGCGCCTGGTCCCACGCGCCCGGCAGCCCGAGCAGGCCCGCGTCGCCCCCGGCGAGCGTCGACCACGGCCCGAGCCCCGCCTCCGCCAGCCCGAGCGCGAGGCCGGCCTGCACCTCGGCGTCCGCCGGGGCGCCCGACATGGCGAGGACCCGCGCGAGCCGCCCGCGCGCCGCGACGTCCCACGGGGCGACCGCCAGCCGGTCGTGCAGCCGCTGGCGCTCCTCGGGCCCCGGGCCCGGCAGGAAGGCCACGCCGGCGTAGCGCCGCTCGAGGAACGCGCGGAACTGCCGGTCGAGCTCCTCGGGCTCGAGCTCGAACACGAGGCGCACGGCCTCCGCCGTGTCCTTGCCCTCGCGGTAGCGGTCGAGCAGCCCGAGGATCTTCGCGAAACCGAACGTCTGGTCGATGAACTCGCAGAGCATCCCGCCCTGGTAGTAGGACATCATGACCTGCGCGGGGTACTTCGGCTTCGTGAAGCCCTGGTCGAACGAGGCGACCGGGAGCAGCAGGTCGTGCTCGAGGAGCGTCAGGATCTCGCGGTCGAAGTCCCGCTGCCAGGTCGGCCGCCCGCGCGGCTCCTCGTAGACGGAGAGCCCCTCGGTCAGCCAGCGCGGGATCCGGTTCCGCGTGCGCGTGAGCGTCGCGACGTGCGTCAGCTCGTGCCAGAGCGTGCGCCCCCAGGAGTGCGCACCGACCGCCTGCTTCTCGCTGGCCGAGAGCACCGTCACGACGTTGCCGAAGCACACGCCGAGCGCCGGGATCCCGGGGAGCCCGACGCTCCGCGCCGAGAAGTCCGCGTGCTTCGAGAACATCTCGACGAGGACCGTCTCGGGGAAGGCCCCGTAGCGCGCGCTCAGGTAGGCCTTCGCCTCCCGGCACAGGTCGAGCACGTAGCGCGCCGAGACCGCGGCCTCCTTCGCATCGAGCCGGACGATGAACCCGTCGCCCTCGACCGTGACGTAGCCCCGCTCGACCCGGTCGAACAGCTCGAGCGTGTTGAAGGTGTAGACGTTGTAAGGGTCCTCCTCGAACGCCAGCTTGAGGACGCGCCGGCCCTCCTCCTCGTCGCCCGTGCGGGTCAGCGAGATCCCGAGCGTCGCCAGCACCGGATGCCAGCCCGGGTCGACCTGGAGCGCCTTGCGCGCGAGGTCGCGCGCCTCGGCGTAGCGGAACTTGAGCGTGACGAGCCCGGAGACGGCCTCGTAGAAGCGCGCGCAGCGCGGGCGCCGCGCCAGCACCTCGCGCTCGGCCGCGGCGAAGGCGGCCTCGTCGGCCCGCACGAGGTGGACCGTCGCGCGCATCGCGAGCAGGTCGACGTCGGCCGGGTGCTCCGCCAGGCCGGTCGCGACGTGGTCGAGCGCGGCGGCGTAGTCGCCGTCCGTGATCGCGACCGCCGCGAGCGTCGCGTGCGCGCCGGGGTGCGTCGGGTCGGCCGAGAGCGCCTTCTGGAGGTTCGCGCTCGCGTCCCCGAACCGGCCCGCCCCCGCGTAGAAGCTCTGGAGCAGCGCGCGCGCCAGGCCGACGCGCGCGTCGGCGTCGTTCGGGTCGAGCGCGCAGGCCCGCTCGAGCGCCTTCTTCGCCGCGGGCGCGTCGTACTTGCTCAGCGCGAGCACGCCCCCCTCGACGTGCGCCTCGACGCAGCGCGGGTCCGCCGCGAGGGCCTGGTCGAGCAGGTCGCGCGCGTAGACGACCATGCGCTTCGAGTACTGCTTCTTGACGGCCGGCACGACGTCGAGCGCGAGGCAGGCCCGCGCGACCCACACGAGCTCGAGCGCGTCGAGCTTCGGGCGGGCCTGGTAGACCTCGAGCGCGCGCTCGAGCAGGCGCGCGCCCTCCTCGGGGTCGAACGCCTCGCGCTCGAGCCGCCCGAGCCGCACGAGCGCCTCGAGGTGCTCGACCCCGCGCGCGCGCGGCGCGAACCCGAGCGCCGCCCGGTAGGCGACCTGCGCGGCCCCCAGGTCGCCGCGCCGCTCGGCGAGCCGCCCGCGGAGGAGCGCCGGGCGCGGGTCGGACGGCCCGACCTCGCGCGCGCG
>JANJTH010000799.1 GCA_024711205.1 Planctomycetota bacterium
GGCTCGACGCGCTCTCCCCGGCCGGCGCGCCCGACCGGGCGCTCGAGGCCCTCGCGGCCGCCGGGCGCGCGGGCGTCGCGCGCCCGGAGCTCGCGCGCTGGCGCGACCAGGCCACCTGGCGGCTCGTCCTCGACGCGCTCCAGCGCGGCCAGGTGCCCCGCGCCTCCGGGCTCGTGCGCGGGGACGTCGCCGTGGGCCCGCCGGACGAGGCCCTCGGCGCGCAGGTGCTCGAGCTGGCGCGGCGCACCGCGCGCGGCCTGCTCTCGGCCCTCGAGCAGGTGCCCGCCCACGAGGCGGCCGGCTCCCGGCCGGCCGACGCCCTCGGGCTGCTCTGCGACCTGATCCTCCTCCTCGCGCCCGGGCGTCCGCCGCTCGAGGGCCACGACCGGGCGCTCCTCGAGCGGTTCGCCTTCGATCACCTGGCGAAGATCGCCGACCTCGCCGCCTACGTGGCCGAGGGCGCCCCGGACGACCTCGAGCTCCAGCGCCGGGCCGCGCGCCACGGGGCGCAGGCGAACTGGGTCGCCGTCGACGAGGGCGGCAAGCGCGAGCTGTCTCTGCGCTACCTCGCCGTCGTCGAGCGCGCCCGGGCCGGTGCGCCCGATCCGGAGCGGGTGGGCCTCGCGCTCCAGCGCGCGGAGCTCCTCGTGCGCGCGGGTCGCTTCGTCGACGCGATCGCGCAGGCCGAGGACGTCCTCGGCCTGCGCGACCTCGCGCCGACCGATCGCGCCCTCGCCTTCCACTGGCGCGGGGTCGCCGTGTTCATGCGAGGCGGGAGCAAGGCGTCGCTCGCCGACCTCGACCGCTCGATCGAGCTCGACCCGGCGAACTTCATGTCCTACTACCGGCGCTGCCGCGCGCGCTGGAACGCGGGCGACGCGCGGGGCGCGCTCGACGACGCCGACACCTTCTGCCGCGGCGTCGACGGCCGGATCGCGGGCTGGCCGCGCAACGTCTACCCCTACGCGACGATGATGGCCTGGCGCTGCGCCGTGCGGGTCAAGCGCGCCGCGAGCGCGCGCCCGGCCCTCGAGCGCCACGTCGAGTACTTCGGCAACGCCAGCCACGCGGGCTGGCGCCTGCGCCTCGCCCATTGCCAGGCCGCCGACGGCGACGAGCGCGCCGCGCGCGCGACGCTCCGCGGGGCGCTCGACCTCGTGCGCAGGAACGGCCGGATCGCCGACCTCGCCCCGCAGGTCGAGCGCGCGGCCGCGGGCCGGGGCGACGCGAAGGCGCTCGTCCGCGCGCTCCAGCCCGTCGTCGACGCGCTCGACGAGCGCCGGTCGTTCAACGCGTTCTTGCCCTGAGCCCGGGCCGAGCGCGGAGGGGACCTCGCGCGAGCGCGAACCCGCCACGAACGCGCCAGGTGGCCCGTCGAAATGGCAGCGGCCCCGACGGGCGCGGACCGGCGCGCGTTCGAGCCCGCAACGACTTCCAGCGCCCAGGGCGCTGGCGCGCGCGTTGCTCTCCTCCGGCGGGAGGCAGCATGTTCCAGAGCCACGTCGTCGGTCGCCCGCTCGGGGTCGAGCTCCGCGTGCACGGCACGGTCGGGCTCATGGCGCTCGCGTTCGCGGCCGTGAGCCTCGTCGCGGGCGGGCCGGGCGCCGCGCTCGGGGTGCTCGGGACGCTGGCCCTCGTGTTCGGGAGCGTCGCGCTCCACGAGCTCGGCCACGTGTTCGCCGCGCGCGCCTTCGGGATCGGCACGACCGGGGTCACCCTGTTCCCGTTCGGCGGCGTCGCCTCGCTCACGCGCGAGGCCCGCTCGGGCCGCGAGGAGGTCGCCGTCGCGCTCGCCGGCCCCGCCGTGAACGTCGCGCTCGCCGCCCTGTTCGCGCTCGGCGTCTTGCTCCTCGCGCCCTTCGAGGCCGTCGCGGGCGCGCTCGCGCACGCGCTGTGGATCAACGTCGCGCTCGCCGCGTTCAACCTGCTCCCCGCCTGGCCCATGGACGGCGGGCGCGTGCTCCGCGGCGCCCTCTGGTCGCGCTGGGGCCGCGCGCGGGCGACGCGCGCCGCCGCGCGGACGGGCCAGGTCCTCGCCGTCGGCATGGGCCTCGTCGGGCTCGTCGCGAACCCCATGCTCCTCGTGATCGCCGCGGTCGTCTGGTTCGCCGCGACCGCCGAGCTGGCCCGCGCGCCCGCCTCCGACGTGACCTGGCGCGCGCCGGTCACGCCCGCCGCGCCCTGGTGGGCGCGCCGGCCGGCGCAGGAGGAGGCCCCCGAGCCGGTCGTCGCGGCCCGCCCGCGCCGCTGGGGCAGCGCCGCGCCCACGGTGCGCCTGGCGGAGCTCGAGGAGCCTGCGCTCCCCCCGCCGCCCCGCCTGCGCGTCGTGGCCTACCGGACCCCGTGGGGGGTCGTGACCCGGCTCGAGGCGGCGTAGCCCCGGCCCAAGAGGGCGCGGCCCCGGCTGGCTCGGCCGCGCCGGAGCGGGGCGGGCCCGGTAACGTCGGGGCGTGCGCCCCGCCGACGCCGAGCCCCGGTCCGTGCGTCCGCCTGGCGGCTGGGCCGTCGCCGGCGCGGCGCTCGGCTGGGCGGGCGCCTTCGGCGCCGGCTCGTTCGCGGTGGCCTGGTGGCTGCTCGCGTGGGGCGGGCCCTTCGGCGGGCGCTACGAGCTCCGGCTCGCGGACCTGGCCCTGTGCGCGCTCGCGACCGAGCTGGCCCGGCGGCTCGGTCGGCGCGCCGGCGCCGCCCTCCCGCGGCCGCACCTCCTCCGGTCGCTCTCGGGGGTGGGGCTCGCGGTCGCGTGCCTGGGGCTGCTCGGCCTCGCGCTCGTCTGCGTGGTCGTGTCCACCCAGGTCCGGGCCGCGGAGCTGTGGCGACCGGCCGGCGCCACGCTCGGCCTGCTCGCCGCGGCCGTGGCCGCGTGGGTCGCTGCGACGCGGGTGCTGGCGCCCGCGGTCCGGACGGCGCCGCGCGCGCGCAATGCCGAGCCGGCCGTCGTGTGCTCCGTCTGCCGCGTGCGGCTCGTGCGCGGCGAGCCGCGCGTCGACTGCGCCGCCTGCGGGCGCGGCGCGCACCGCGGCTGCCGCCCGGGCGACGCTTCCTGCCCGGGCTGCCCCGCGGCGAACCTCTCGGTCGCGGCGCGCACGGGGCCCGTGCGCTGCCCCCTCTGCCACGACGCGCTCGAGGCCGACCCGGCCGCCTGCCCCGGCTGCGAGGCGGCCTACCACGCCGAGTGCCTGGCCGAGGCCGGCTGCGGCACGCTCGGCTGCGCCGAGCGCGTGCGCGCCAC
>JANJTH010000803.1 GCA_024711205.1 Planctomycetota bacterium
TCGCCCGGCGCGGCGGGCGCCGCGGCCCCGGGTGACGCGGCCGGGGCCGACGCCGCCCCGGCGCTCGAGCCGCGCCCCCCCGAGTCGGCGGGCGACCGGCTCGCCCTGTCCCTCCGGCGGCGCCGCCCCGCCATCGCGCACGCCCTGTTCGACCGCCTGACGCCCCAGGGGCGCGCGTTCCTCGTCGTGTTCGTGGTCGTCTCCGTGATCGCGCTCGTCGTCGGCCGGGGCTACCCGCTCTACTACCTGGCCAGCCTGCTCCTCGCCGTCGCCGTGGTCGATCAGGTCCTCGGGGTCGCGCTGCGCCCCCCGCTCGAGCTGACGCGCATCATGCCGGACCGCGTCGCGGCCGGCGCCCGCGTCCCGGTCGTCGCGCGGCTGCGCCCCGTGGGCCGGCGCGGGGCCCGCGACGTGTGCGTGACCGAGCTCCAGCCGCCGCCCGAGGTCCGCTGCGGCACCTCGGCCCGGCGGGCCTGGGTCGCGCCCGGCGAGGCGGTCGAGCTGACCTACGCGCTCGAGGCCACGCGGCGCGGGGTCTACGACCTCGCGGGCCCGGTGGCGCTGTTCGGGTTCCCCTTCGGGCTCTACCAGGCGCGCCGGCGCGCGCGCGCGCCGCTGCGCCTCGTCGTCCATCCGCGCTTCGCCGAGCTCGGCGCGATCGACCTGCCGGTGGGCGCGCGCCACCAGCCCGGGGGCCTCGCGCTCGTGAGCCGGGTCGGCGAGAGCGAGGAGCTCGTGGGCGGCCGCCCCTGGCGGCAGGGGGACCGGCTGCGCGACATCGACGCGCGGGCCTGGGCCCGGGTCGGCTTCCCGGTCGTGCGCGAGTATCAGCAGGAGTACCTCCAGCGGATCGCGCTCGTCGTCGACTCGTTCGTGCCGCGCCCCCGCGCGCGGCCGCTCGACGCGTTCGAGGCCGCCGTGTCGCTCGGGGCCGGCGTCGCGCACGCGCTCTCGCGGCTCGAGTACGTGATCGACCTGTTCGCCGTCGGCCCCGACCTCTACCACCTCCAGGCCGGGCGCAGCCTCGCCTACCTCGAGTCGATCCTCGACATCCTCGCGTGCATCGAGCCGTGCCGGCGCAGCCCGTTCGAGGCGCTCGGCCCGCGCCTGCGCGACGCCGTGGGCCAGATCGGCGCGGCGGTCGTCGTGCTCCTCGACTGGGACGCCGAGCGCGCCGCGTTCACGCGCGAGCTCGCCGACTGCGGCGTCGCGGTCAAGGTCGTCGTCGTGCGCGACGCTGACCCGACCCTCGACCCCGGAGGCGCGACGTTCGCGGGCGGCCCCGTGCGCCTGCTGACGCCGGCGCAGGCCCGGGCCGGCGGGGACCGCCTGTGAGCGGCGC
The DNA here is from genome assembly GCA_024711205.1 of Planctomycetota bacterium. Classification (GTDB taxonomy): domain Bacteria; phylum Planctomycetota; class J058; order J058; family J058; genus JANJTH01. The sequence continues at coordinate 1,343 of JANJTH010000803.1, forward strand.
GCCCACGCTCGCGCCCGTCCCGGCGCTCGCCGGCCGGGACCGCGCGCGCGACGCGCTCGCCTGCGCCGGGCTGGCCGTGGCGCAGGTGGGGATCGGGCTCGCGAGCGGGCGCTGGGGGCTCGTCGCGCCGTTCCTCGTCGCGGCGCTCCTCCAGCCGCTCCTCGTCGCGCGGCTCGGGCTCGCCGCGCGGCCGCGGCCGATCGCCTACCTCCTCCCGTCCCTCGGGCTGGGGGCCATGTCGCGCGTGTGGCCGGTCGAGGTGAACGGGCTCGACCTGACGCTCTCCGTCTACGTGTCGCTCGGGCTCCACGCGGCCGCGCTCATCGACCTGTGGTCCCCGCCGGGCCGGGTCACCCACGCCTGGGCGCTCGTGTGCTCGGGGCTCGCGCTGGGCGGCGTCGGCACCGACCTCGCGCGCGCGCCGTTCGCCGCGCTGACCGCCGTGTGGGGCCTGAGCGCCCTCGCGCTCCTCCGCGCCCATCTCGCGCCGCTCGCCCCCCGCGGCCCCGACGCGTGGAGGCGCCTGGGCCCGGCCGCCGTGGCCGCGCTCCTCGTGGGCGGCCTGACCGTCGGGACGGTCTCGCTCGTGGACCGGGTCTACGACCGGGTCAACGACGCGTTCCTGCGCGCCTTCCGGCGCGCCGCGCGGATCGGCTCGGTCGGCGGCTTCTCCGGCCGCGCGACCCTCGGGAGCGTGCTCGCGATCCAGGGCGACGGGGGCGACGCGGTCGGCCTGCGCGCCTTCGGCGCGCGCGCGCCGGGCTACCTGCGCGGGAAGGTGTTCACGGCCTACGCCGGCGGGGCCTGGTCCGACCAGACGCCCGCCGGGGCGCTCCCGACCCGCCGCGACGCCGCGGACGGGCGGCACGTGCTCCGGGGCCGGGCCGGCCCGGCCCAGGGCGCCCCGCCGACCTGGCGCGTGTTCCCCACGGCGCGCTACGGGCAGCACGTGTTCGTCCCGCTCGAGGCGAGCGCGCTCGTCGAGGCCCCGCGCGAGCTCGTGTCGGGCGTCGGCGAGTACTTCACCTCGCCCATCCGCCCGTCGTCCGGCGGCTACGGGGTCGTGGCGGACGACGGCCCGTGGCGCCTCGAGGCCGACGACGCGGCCTGGCGGCTGCTCCCCGACGACCCGGCCCTCCTCGACGCGCTCGACCGGACGCTCGCGCGCGCCGGCCTCGCGCGGCCCGGCACGGCCGGGCCGGCGCCGGACACCGGCCTGGCCGCGCTCGCGCTCGCGCGCCACTTCGCGCGGGCCTACCGCTACCAGTTCGGGATCGACCTCGCGCGCGACCGCGACCCCGTCGTGCAGTTCCTGCTCGAGAAGGACCACGGGCACTGCGAGCTGTTCGCCTCGGCGACGGTGCTCCTCCTGCGGCGGCTCGGGCTCCCGGCCCGCTACGTGACCGGCTTCGTGTGCCTCGAGCGCAACGCCTGGGCGCGGGACCTGTGGATCGCACGCAACGGCGCGGCGCACGCCTGGGTCGAGCTGTTCGACCCCGCGCGCGGCTGGTTCACGGTCGAGACGACGCCGGCCTCGGGCCTGCCCTCGAGCAGCCCGCCGCCCGGCGACAGCGGGCTGCTCGAGGCGCTCCAGGCGCTCCTCGAGCGCGCCACGGCCGCGGCGAAGCGCCTGTCGTTCCAGGAGCTCGTCGTGCTCATCGGCCTGACCGTCCAGGCGCTCCTGAGCTGGATCTGGGCCTCCTGGTGGCGCACGGCCCTCGCGCTCGCGCTCGCGCTCACGCTGGCCTGGCGGGCGACCCGGCGCTGGCGAGCCCGGCGCGCGGGCCGCGCGGCGACGCGCGCGCTGCCCGCCGACCTCGCGGCCGAGCGC
>JANJTH010000812.1 GCA_024711205.1 Planctomycetota bacterium
GCGCCCGGCGCGCGGCCGGCGAGGCCGAGCGGCGCGCGGGGCGGCGGAGCGGCGGTAGACTCCCGGGCGCGCGCCCGGGCGGCCGGCGCGCCCCCGGGAGGCCGGCGAATGGACGAGGAGCGCGGGCTCTGCCCCACCTGCGGCGAGGAGGTCGCCTCGTTCGCGCGCCGCTGCCGGCATTGCGGCGAGGCGCTCGCGGGCGAGGGCGCGGGCGAGCTCGGCGGGCAGGCGATCGCGGCGTTCCTGGGCGGGGTCGTGCTCTGCGCGCTCCTGTGCGTGGCGGCCTCGATCGCGGCCACGGTCTCGGTGCCCGGCGTGCGCGCCGCCCGGAAGGCCCACAACGAGGCCGAGGCGGTCCGCGCGCTCCGCGCGATCGCGGAGGCCCAGGCGCGGCTCCGCGGGGACGGGGGCGCGGGCTTCGGCGACCTCGGGGCCCTCGGCGCCGCGCGGCTCCTCGAGCCCGACCTCGTGACCGGCGTCCACGCGGGCTACGTGTTCGAGGTCGCCCCCGCGACGACGGACCCGACGCGCGCCTGGATCGCGGTCGCGACCCCGATCGAGCCGGGCCGGAGCGGCGACCGCGCGTTCGGGACCAGCCACCGCGGAGGCGTGTACGAGCGCCACGGGCGGCCGTTCCCGCTCGACACCCTCCGCTGCGAGCTCCCCCCGGACGCCACGCCGGTTCCGTGAGCCCCCTCGTCGCTGGCGAGCGGGGCCGAGCCGACGACTCCTTCAAGGACTCCGTGAGCGGGCGATCCCGCGCAGTGCATGTGCCCAGCCGGCGACACCACACGGCCAACGGCTTAGCCGAGCCACGACTTGCGACCTGGCACGCCAACTGCTCCTGGGATCCTCGTCCTCAGGAACGAACGAAGGAGCGGGAAGCCATGAAGAAGATCGTTGCGGCGCTGGTGGTGGCGGTGAGCTGTGGTGTCAACGCGTTCGCGTGCGGCGGCATGACCCAGATCGACCCGCCCTCGCTCCACCTGCAGCAGGGCCCGTGCGACGTCGCGATCGAGGACGCCCTGAGCGACATCACCCAGACCCTCGTGATCTGCTAGTCGGGTCGGCTCGCGCCCCCCGGGGCGACGAGCGACGCGGAGGAGGCCGGGCGGCGCGCCGTCCGGCCTCCGCGCGTTTTTCAGGCCGCGCCGCCCAGCCGACCCGCGCGCACGTCGCGGACGAGCCAGGCGCCGAACACGAGCGAGGCGACGGCGGTCCCCGTGACGAGCCCGGCCAGGACGCCGTGGAACCCGGGGAGCCCCGCCCCCTCGGCGACCCGCGCGCCGATCCAGGCCAGCGGCGCCGAGAGCACGACGTAGCGCAGCGTCGCCATGACGAGGCCCGGCGCCCCGCGCTGCGTGCCCTCGAAGGCCGCGCGCGCGACGACGAAGCTCACCGAGGCGAGCACGGCGGCGGGCGTCCCCCAGCGGACGGCGACCTGCGCGAGCTCGACCGCCTCGGGGCTCCGGCCGAGGAACCCGGCGAGCGGCCCTGCCACGACGAGGCACACGGGCGCGACGACGAGCAGCGCGTAGCCGTGCCCGAGCGCGTAGGCCTGCCCGAGCCCGCGCCGGACGAGCGCGCCGCGGCCCTCGCCGAGCCCGCGCGCGACGAAGGGCACGGTCGCGACGCCCGTCGCGACGACCGGCATGAGGAACAGGAGCGCGGCCCGGTGGAAGATCGCGTAGGCGGCGATCGCCGCGGTCGGGGCCGCCGTCCCCGCGAGGACCCAGTTCGCGACGGCGCCCTCGCTCGCCATGAGGACGTAGGTGAGCGCCGTCGGGACGGCGAGCGCGAGCAGCGCCGCGTAGGGGCGCGCGAGCGGGCCCGGGGGAGGCGCCGCGAGGGCGGCGTCGGCGCGGGCCCAGTCGCGGCGGCGCTCCCGCTCGAGCGCGCGGGCGTGCCACAGCGCGTAGGCGAGCGCGAGGCCGCGGCCGAGGTTCGTCGCGAGCGCGATTCCGAAGATCCCCCACTCGAACACGAACACGAACAGCGTGTTGAGCGCGAGGTTCCCCGCGCCCGAGAGGAGCCCCGCGACCATCGTCACGCGCATGCGGTGGTGCGCCTTCACGATCGAGTCGGGGACCACGGACCAGAAGCCGAGCACCGCGCAGCCCGCGAGGAGCGTGGGCGCGTAGATCCGGAACGCGTCGACGACCGCGGGGTCCTCGAGCCCGAGCCGTGGCGCGAGCGCCCAGGTGGCCGCGGCGAGCGCGAGGAACGCGGCCGCGAGCGCGACCGCCACGCGGGCCGCGACGGCCGTGACCTGCGCAATCCGCGCCTCGTCCCGCGCGCCGAGCGCGCGGCTCAGGTGGGACGTCAGGGCGCCCGACAGGCCGACCCAGCACGCGATGAAGCAGAACTCGAGCGGGAACGAGAGCCCGATCGCCGCGACGGCCGCGTCGCCGAGCCGGCTCGCGTAGGGCAGGTCGACGGCCGTGAGCAGCGAGCGCGCCGTGAACGAGACGACGAGCGGCGCCGCGAGGGCCGGCAGCGAGATCACGGGCAGGCCGCCCGCGCGCGCCGCGCCGGGCGCACCGGCGCCGCCGGCGGGCGCGGGCGCCGGGTCTCCGCCCGC
>JANJTH010000816.1 GCA_024711205.1 Planctomycetota bacterium
GGCCGGCGCGCCAGACCGGGGTCCGGTCGACGCAGACGCGGAGCGCGCGGCGGCCCTGCTCCGGAGCGGCGCCCTGGACGAGGCCGGCGCCGCGATCGAGGCGCTCCTCGCGGCGCGCCCGGGCGACGCGCGGGCGCTCCACCTGCGGGGGGCGTGGCGCCTCGCGCGCGGCGACGCGGCGGGCGCGCTCGTGGACGTCGAGCGCTCGCTGACCGCGGACGCGGGCGACGCCGAGGCCTGGAGCCTGCGCGGGACGCTCCGCTACCTGGGCGGCGACCCGGCCGGGGCCGAGGCGGACTACCGGGCCGCCCTCGAGCGCGCCCCCTCGCGCAGCGAGGACTGGCGCAACCTGGCGCTCGCGCGCCGCGCGCGCGGCGACCTGGGCGGGGCCCTCGCGGCGCTCGACCGCGCGGTCGCCTGCGACCCGACGAGCGCGTCGCTCTCCGAGCGGGGGCAGGCCAGGCTCGAGGCAGGGCGCGGGGCCGAGGCCCTCGTGGACTTCGACGCGGCGCTGGCCCGCGACCCGGCCGACCACCGCGCGCGCGCCCGGCGCGGGAACGCGCGCTTCCTCGCCCGCGACGACGCCGGCGCCCGCGAGGACCTCGACGGGGCGGTCGCAGGGGCCCCGGACCTCGCGTTCGCCCGGATCTGCCGCAGCCAGGTCCGCCTCGCGGCGGGCGACGTCGCGGGCGCGCTCGAGGACGGCGAGCGCGCCGCGGCCCTCGCGCCGCAGGACCCGCAGGCCCTGCGCGCGCGCGGGATCGCGCGCGACCGGGCGGGCGACCTGCAAGGCGCCGTGGCCGACCTCCTCGCCGTGGCCGAGCGCCTCGGGACGGCCGCGGCCTGGCTCGAGCTCGGGCCGGCCCTCGAGGGGCTGGCGGACCGCCCGGGCGCGATCGAGGCTTACTCGCGCGCGCTCGCGGCCGACCCGGGGTCGATCCGCGCGCTCCACCATCGCGGCGGGCTCCACCTGCAGTCGGGCGACCTCGAGGCGGCAACGGCCGACCTCGAGCGGGCGCTGGCGCTCGCCCCGGACGACGTGCCCTGCCTCGTGCGCGCCGCGATGATCGACGTGCACAGGGGCCAGGGCGAGCGCGCGAAGGCCCGCCTCGCGCGGGCGGTCGCCCTCGAGCCCACGAACGCGACCGCCTGGGTCTGGCACGGCATGGCACGCGGCCCCGCGGACGCCGCGGGGACCGTCGCCGACTGCGACCGGGCGCTCGCGCTGGCGCCGGGCGACCCGTTCGCGCTCGCGTCGCGCGCCAACGCCCGGCTCGTCCTGGGCGACGCCGACGGCGCGCGCCGCGACGCCGAGGCCGCGCTCGCCCGCGCCCGCCCCGGCGGGAGCGACGAGGAGGTGGCCCGGCGCGTCCTCGCCGAGTGCGCCGCCCGCGCGCCCGGGCGCTGACGGCGCGCTACTGCTTGGCCGGCTCCTCGCTCGGCGCGGGGCGCGATCGGCGCCCCTGCCACCAGGCGAGCCACTCGGCGCGCGAGAAGCCGAGCGGCTCGCCCGTGAGCCGCCCGAGCGCGCTGCACAGCGCGAGCACGAGCGGGCCGCGGTCGGTCTCGGGCGCGAGGGCCTCCGCCACGGCCTCGAGCGCCGCGTCGCGGTCGCGATGCCCCCAGGCGAGCGCGGCGACGAAGGCCTGGCGGGCCGCCTCGTCGAGCTCGGCGCCGAGCGCCTCGCGGGCGGTCGCGACCGCCCGGGCGAAGCTCGCCTTCGGGTCGGCCGCGAGCTCGAGGTCCGGCCCCGGAAGCGCGAGGACCGTCACCGGGAGGAGCGGGACGAAGTAGGGCCAGGTCGTGTCACCCACGAGGAGCGTGTGCACGCGCAGGCGCCCGCCGAGGTGGAGGCGCCCGACCCAGGGGGCGCGCAGGCCCGCGTGGGGCGAGGCCAGGTCGATCGGCTCCTCGTGCCGCCCGCCCGGGCGGAGCACGAGGTCGCCGGGCGCGAGCACGAGGTGCTCGCTGCGCGCGCGCGTGCGCTCGCCCGCGGGCCCCGCCTCCTCGTAGATGAGCGACAGGACCCCGATCGCCCGGTCGGGCCCGAGCTTGAGCGTGACCGGCTCGCGCCCCACGTTGCGGAAGCGCACCCGGGCCCGGAGCGGCGTGGCGGGCGAGATCGGGTCGGCGTCGGCCACGAGCTCGGCCACGAGCGCGCTCTCGGAGAAGGTGCGGTCCCGCGCGCGGCGGCGCAGCCGGACGAGCCGCTCGCGCGCCTGCGCGTCGGGCTCGAGCGCGAGCAGGGCGTCGATCAGGCGCAGCGCCCCCCACAGGTCGCCCGCGAGGTAGCGGTCGTGGGCGAGGGCGGCCTTCTCGTCGACCCACGGCGCGTCGACGCGCCGCCCCCGCGGGCCGCGCGCGCCGGCGGGCGGCCCGGCGGCCGTCCCCGCGGCCCCCGAGGTCCACGTGGCGTCGAGCGCGCGCAGCGCGTCGTCGAGCAGGTCGACGAGGAGCGCCTGCTCGTCGCGGGCGCCCTCGAGGAGCGCGCGCGCGTCCTCGGCGCCGCCGACCTCGAGGCCCCCGGGCGCGGCCCCCGGCCCGGCGTCGAGGCGCGCCACGAGCTCACGCGCGACCGCCCGGCGCTCGTCCTCGGTCCGCGCGGCCCGCAGCCGGGCGAGGAGCCGGTCGACCGGCGTGTCGCGCCGCGGC
>JANJTH010000827.1 GCA_024711205.1 Planctomycetota bacterium
GCGGCCGGCCCGGCGGCGCCGCGGCGGGGGGGGGTCCCCGCTCCTCGGGGCGTTGCTTTGGCTGGTGCTGCGCGGGACGGGGGGGGTGGAACCGGGCGTGCCACGACGGGGATCGGTCGGCGGTCGGACGCAACGCTGGGCGGCGCTGCCCCAGGGCCCCGGCGCCAGCCCGAGCACCCTGCACACCGGGCAACGCCCTGGCCCCTCTTCCCTTGCCCTTGCCCTTCCTCTTCCTCCCTCTCCTCCCCCGGCCCTCCCCGGTCCGGCTCAGGTTCGCCCCGCCCGTGCGACCCACCGTGCGAGCGCCGCACCGCTGGCTCCGAGAACACGGGACTTCCGGCTGGCCTTCGCTATGCTTCGAGGCGGGTCCACGTCCCGGCTGATTCCCCGTCCGCGCCCTCGCAGGGCGCCAGGAGGCCTCCCCATGCGCATGCGCGACTCCGCACGACCGCGGCCCGCGTCCGCCCTCGCGGCCCTCGCCGCCTTCGCCGCGCTCTCCGGCGCGGCCCACGCCCAGACCCCGGTCCCGTTCGAGACCGTCGCCCAGGGCTCGCACGGGGGCGCCGACCGCCCGGCACAGCACGTGATCCGCTCGGAGGCCGAGCTCACGTCGTCGGGCGTTCGCCCGCTCCTCCCCGCGGGCACGCGCGTCGACTTCGCGCGCGAGATGCTCGTGGCGGTGTTCTCGGGCACGAAGCCCTCGGGCGGGCACGCGGTCACCGTCACGTCGATCGTGCGCGAGCAGCTCATGACGATCCAGCCGGTGCCGACGCCGCCGCCCTCGTTCGTGCACGAGGTCCGCTACTTCGAGCGGTCGCCGGCGCCGGGCGAGATCGTCACCATGGCGCTCACGTCGCCGTTCCACGTGGTCAAGCTCGCGCGCACGGCCGACCGCGTCACGTTCGCGGCCCAGGCCGCGCCGGGTGCTCCGGCCGGCCCAGGCCCCGTCCCGTTCGAGACGGTCGCGCAGGGCACCTACGGCGGGCCCGGGCAGGCCGGGCGGGTCGTCGTCCGCACGGACGCCGAGCTCACGTCCTCGGGGGTGAACCGGCTCCTGCCGGCCGGGACGCGGATCGACTTCTCGCGCGAGATGCTCGTGGCCGTGTTCCAGGGCTCGCGGCCCACGGGCGGCCACGCGATCACGATCACCGGGATCGAGCGCGAGCAGCTCATGACGATCCAGCCGGTCCCCACGCCGCCGCCCTCGTTCCAGCACGTCGTGCGCTACGTCGAGCGCTCGCCCGGGCCGGGCGAGATCGTGACCATGGCCTTCACGGCGCCCTTCCACGTGGTCAAGCTCCCGCTGACCCGCGACGCGTTCCGGTTCGAGGCGACCGCGCCCGCGGCCGCGGCGCCCTTCGACACCCTGAGCTACAGCCACCTCCGCAACCCCGGCGAGCTCACGACGACGCTCGAGCTCGACGGCCGCGGCGCCGCGGGCGTGTTCCGCAGCTCCCCCACGGCCCGTTACCTGCCCGTGCACGGCCAGGCGACCCAGCGGGAGCTCGAGGCCGTCCGCGACGGCCTCGCCCGCGCGCGGCTCTCGACCCTGCCCGCCCAGCTCCCCACGCCCACCTACGTCATGCCGGGCGACTCGTTCCAGCTCGACGTGCGCAGCCAGGTCCCGGGCAACCAGGGCACGACCGGCGGCGACCCGGGGGTGCTCATGACCTACGAGGCGCGCGTGAAGCCGCTCCTCGACGCGCTCGAGGCGATCGTCGCCCGGCTCGTGGCCCCCCCGATCGCCGACGTCACGGGGCGCGTCCGCCTCGCGGGGCAGCAGGTCAGCCTCGTCGCCGCCGACGGCGCGGTCTGGCAGGTCTCGGGCCACGGCGCCGACGCGGTCCGCCGCTTCCCCGGCCGCACCGTCACGCTGCGCGGGGCGACCTCGCCGGGCGCGATCGACGCGACCGACGTGCTCGACCCGCAGAAGCAGGGCGAGCTCGCCGTGACCCCGCGCCGGGTCGGCAACCGGCTCGCGCTCGAGGTCGGCGGCGAGGCCCTCGAGGCGTTCGGGCCGGCCGCGCCGGCGCTGCGCGGCGCCCTCGGGCTGACCGCCTCGGTCGACGGGCACCGCTTCACGGCCGACCGCGCCTTCTACGTCGAGGCGGTCTGGGCGCGCACGGCCTGGTTCACGCCGCTCCACGCGCCCGACGGGCGGTTCCTCGGCTACGTGCTCCCCGGCCGCCGCGTGCGGGTCGAGGGGGTCTCGACCTCGGGCCAGTACGCGCGGGTCGCGGTCGGCAGCTACACCGGGATCATGCCGATCACCCGCCTCCGCCTCGGCCAGCCCGCCCCCGGCCCCACGCCGGGGATCTCGGGCAGCGTCCCGCGCTGAGCGGGGGGAGGCCGCGGGCCTCCCCGCGCGGACGTGCGCTCCGGCGAGCGGGCGGGGGAGGCCGAGGGCCGCCCCCGCCCGCTCGCTTCCGATCGGCGCCGCGCGGGCGGGCGCGCCCCGGCGGTCAGCGCACGAAGTTCCGGGCCACGCCCCCGGCGAAGTTGACGAACACGGTCTTCTGCTCGGTGAAGAAGTAGAGCCCGTCCGTGCTCATCTCGCGCTCGCCCACGCTCGTCTTCTTCATGCCGCCGAACGGGAGCTGGGCCTCGCCGCCCACGGTCGGCTCGTTCACGTGGACCATGCCGGTCTCGACCCGCTCGACGAACCGCATGGCCGCCTGCAGGTCCCGCGTGTAGATCGAGGACGTGAGCCCGTACTCGACCGCGTTCGCGCGGGCGATCCCCTCCTCGAGCCCGTCGATCGGGCACACCGAGAGGACGGGGCCGAAGATCTCCTCGCGGAAGATCCGCGCGTCCGGCGGCACGTCGGCGAACACGGTCGGCTCGACGAACAGCCCGCGCTCGAGCCCCGCCGGGCGCCCCCCGCCCGCGCAGAGCTTCGCCTCCCGCTTGCCCAGCTCGAGGTAGCCGAGCACGCGCTCGAGCTGGGCCGGGTTCACGATCGGGCCCATCTGCGCGGCCGGGTCCGTGCCCGGGCCGACCTTCAGCGCGCGCGCGCCCTCGACGAGCGCCTCGACGACGCGCCCCGCGATCGACCGGTCGACGAGGAGCCGGCTCGTGGCCGTGCAGCGCTGCCCGGTCGAGCCGAACGCGCCGTTGAGGAGCGCCGGCACGAGCGCGTCGACGTCGGCGTCGGCGAGCGCGACGACCGCGTTCTTGCCGCCCATCTCGCACGTGACCTTGGCGCCGCGGCGCGCCGCGCGCGCGTAGACCCCGAGCCCGGTCGCGGTGCTGCCCGTGAACGAGACGGCCGCGACGTCCGGGTGGTCGACGATCGCCTGCCCCACGTCGTCGCCGTAGCCGACGACGAGCTGGAGCAGGCCCGGGGGGAGGCCCGCCTCCTCGAACACCTCGACCATGAGGCTCGCCGTCCAGGGCGTGAACTCGGACGGCTTCATCACGATCGCGTTGCCCGCCACGAGCGCGGGCGCGGCCTTCCAGACCGGGATCGCCCAGGGGAAGTTCCAGGGCGTGATCATGCCGACCACGCCGAGCGGGCGGCGGATCGTGTAGGTGAACACGTCCTTCGTCTCGGAGGGCAGCGTGCGCCCCTGGATCCGGAAGCCCTCGCCGGCGTTGAACTCGAGCACGGCGATCCCCTTGAGGACCTCGCCCCGCGCCTCGCGGAGGTGCTTGCCCTCCTCGCGGCTGAGCGCGAGCGCGAGCTCGTCGACGCGCCGGCGCGCGACCTCGGTCGCGCGCCAGAGGACCCGGCCGCGCTCGGGCGGGGGCACGTCGGCCCAGGCGGCCTGCGCCCGCCTGGCCCCCTCGACCGCGCGCGCGACGTCGGCGGGCGTCGCGGCCGGGAACTCGGCCAGGACGACGCTCGTGTCGGCCGGGTCCACGTTGCGGACCTGCCGCTCGCCCCGGGGGTGCTCCCAGCGACCATCGATGTACGAGCCCGTGCGCACGCCTGCCTCCACCCTGCGGCGTTCGAGGGCGCCGTGCGCGCCCGGGTCGCCGCCGCGAGCCGGGGAGGATACCGCCCCCGGCCGCCCTGGAACCGCCCGGGCCGGCGCGCATAATCCGCCACCCGGCGCGGCGAGGCCGTCGCCGGCCGCGAGGGCGAGGCACATGGGCAAGCAGGGCAAGCAGAAGGACGACGCACAGGAGGCCGAGGCGAAGGCCGACGAGGGCGGGGTCCTCGGCTACCTGATCGGCGCCGGGCTCGGCCTCGTGCTCCTGTTCGTGCTCGGGCGCCTGCTCGCGCAGCCGCCGTCCGGCCCGATCGACGAGCTCCCGCACCTCGTGGTCCTGGCCGAGGTCGACGACCTGGCCGACGGCGCGACCCGGCAGGCCCTGTGCGACCTCCAGCGCGAGCTCGTGAAGCTCGAGCTCGCGGTCTCGGGGCCGCTGAGCCGCCCGGTCGTCCTCAAGACCGGGGCCGGGCTCGTCGCGAAGGACCTCGACCGGCTCACCCCGGAGGAGCTCGAGGCGGCCAGGCCCTTCTTCGGGATCGGCGGGTGGATCGTCCCGGGGCTGCTCTCGCCCGACCTGAAGCTCGCCGTCCTCCGGGCCAGCCCGCGCACGCGGAGCGACTTCCTTCCGCGGACGCGCGCGGCGCTCGACGACCTGCTCCGGCAGCCGCGCTTCGCCGGCCTGCGCGCCAGGGCCTACTCGCACGCGCTGGGGCTCGACGGGGACGCCGAGCTGCGCGCGCGGATCAACCTCCACTTCGGCGTGCAGACCGTCGTCGTGAACGCGGTGAACACGAACCAGTCCCCCGACGGCACGTACCACCGCTTCATCGCGGCCGTCCACCTGGCGGCCGCGAAGGAGCGCGAGCACGAGCGCGTGCGCTCGATCACGTCGCAGGGCTCGTTCCTCCACTACGCGGCGGCGGTCGGCGTCGGGCGCGTCGACGTGGAGGCCGAGGCGCTCCGCTCGCTCGACCTGGGGCCCCTGCTCGACCTCGCGGCGCGCGCGAACGTGCCCTCGCTCGCGTCGGCGGACAAGAAGATCCAGGCGATCGAGTTCGGGACCGACGCCGAGGGGCAGGCGAACCGGGACCTCGGCTACGACCTGGTCGGCAACCTCCTCAAGCCGGACGAGGTGAGCTGGAGCTTCACCCGCCTCCCGCGCTGACCCCCGCGCGCGCGGCGAGGGCCGCATCGAGCCGGGCCCAGGCGTCGGGCGGGAGCCCGGTCGCGCCGAGCCGGGGCGGGACCGCGGGCGCGTCCGACGGCGGGGCGCCCGGGCCGCGCGGCGGGTCGCCGTGATAGTCCGACCCGCCCGTCACGAGCAGGCCCAGGTCGCGGGCGGCCGCGGCGAGGCGGGCGGCCTCCTCGGGCGGGTGGCTCGCGTGGTAGGCCTCGAGCGCCTCGACCCCGGCGCGGGCGAGCGCGTCGAGCCGCGCGTCGTGGCCGTCGATCAGCGGGTGCGCGACCGACGAGAGCCCGCCCAGGTCGCGGATCAGCGCCACGGCGCCGGCCGCGTCGGGGACCTCATCCTCGACGTAGGCCGGCTTGCCCGCGCCCAGGTAGCGCTCGAAGGCCTCGTGGGTCGTGGGGACGTGACCGGCCGCGACGAGGGCCCGCGCGACGTGGAGGCGGCCCGCCGCGCGGCGCGGGTCCGCGCCCTGCATGATCGCGGCCAGCTCCACCGGCACCCCGAGGGCGGCGAGGCGCTCGAGCATGCGCTCGACGCGGACCCGGCGGGCCGCGCGCCGGGCCGCCTGCCAGGCGCCGAGCGCGCCGAGCGCCGCGGGCGGGAAGTAGCCGAGGACGTGGAGGACGCGCCCGTCGAGCCGGGCGCTCACCTCCATGCCGGGGATCACGCGCAGGCCGCGCGCGCGGCCGGCCTCGACGGCCTCGGCCACGCCCTCGGTCGTGTCGTGGTCCGTCACGGCCAGGACCTCGACGCCGGCGGCCGCGGCGCGCTCGACGAGCTCGGTCGGCGTCGCCGTGCCGTCGCTCAGCGTCGTGTGCGTGTGGAGGTCGACGGGCGCCCAGCCGGCCGGCCGGGCCCACGAGGCCGGGGCGGGCTCGTCCTGCCCCGTCGTCCGCGCCGCGACCTCGCCCACCGCCCCTCCTCGCCGGGCCGGATCGTAACGACGACCACCGACGGCCCCGGCGGTGGGCCGCCGACGTCGGCGCGCGCGGGCGGCGTTCGAGGCCTGACGCCGCCGGCCGGGGACCGGACGCAAGCCCTGGCCGCGCCGCGCGCGCCCGGGCGGCACGCCGATCGCTCGGGTGGGGCGCGAAGGGAGCGTGGGCATGTCCGAGGCGCGCGAGGGCGAGATCCTGATCCTGCATGCGTCCGTGGGGGGCGGGCACGCCGCCGCGGCCCGGGCCCTCGCGGCCGGCCTGGCCGAGGTGGCCCCCCGCGAGGCGGGGGCGGCGGGCGCCGCCGCGCGCGTGCGCGTCGTCGACGCGCTCGATCACATGACGCCGCTCTTCCGCCGGCTCTACCGCGAGAGCTTCGAGGCGAGCGTAGGCGGGGCGCCCGGCGCCTACGGGGCCGCGTTCGCGCTCACGCGCGACGTCGACCGCTCGCCCGCGCTGCGGGCGCTGCGCGCCGCGACGAACGGCGTCCACGGCCGCGGCCTCGAGGCGCTCCTCGCCCCGCCGGGCGGGGCGGCCCCGCCGCGCGCGGTCGTGTGCACGCACTTCCTCCCGCTCGAGGTCGCGCTCCGCCTGCGGGCGCGCGGGCGCCTCGACGCGCCCGTGGCGGCGGTCGTGACGGACTACGTCGCGCACGGCCTGTGGCGCGCGCCGACGGCCGACCGCACGTTCTGCGCCCCGGGCCGGGCCCGCCACGACCTGCGCCGCGGCGGTGTGCCCGACCGGCGGATCGTCCGCACGGGGATCCCGGTCCTCCCCGCCTGCGCCGAGCCCGTCCCCCCGCCGCTCGCGAAGCTGCGCTGCGGGCTGCCGCTCGACCGCCCGGCCGTGCTCGTGCTCGCGGGCGGCGCCGGCATGGGCCCGCTCGTGCGCGTGCTCGAGGAGACGGCGCGGGCCGTGGGCGACCGGGCGCAGGTCGTCGTCGTGTGCGGCCGCAACGAGGGGCTCCGCGCCCGGGCCCGCGCGGCCGCGGGCGACCTCGCGCGCCAGGGGCTGGGCGGGCCCGGCGGGCCGCGCGTCCACGGGTTCGTCGACCTGCTCGAGTGGCTGCGCGCGGCGGACGTCGTGGTCACGAAGCCGGGCGGCCTCACGACGTCCGAGTGCTTCGCGCTCGGCAAGGCGACCGTCTTCTACGAGGCGGCCCCGGGCCAGGAGCGCGCGAACGCCCGCCACGCCGTCGCGCTCGGGGCCGGCGTGTTCGCGCCCACGCCCGTCGAGGCCGGAGCGGCCGCGGGCAGGCTCGTGCGCGACCCGCTCGCCCGCGGGCTGCTCGAGGCGGGCGCGCGCCGGGCGG